>JAJKJG010000173.1 GCA_021154065.1 Methylobacterium sp. | reverse complement strand
GCCCTCGCCGACCTGGCCGCGATGACGCAGATAGTGGTCGGCGAGGACGCAGGCGACCACGGCCTCGCCGACGGGCACGGCGCGGATGCCGACGCAGGGGTCGTGGCGGCCCTTGGTGACGATCTCGGTCGCCTCGTTGTGGCGCGTCACCGTCTGGCGCGGCGACAGGATCGAGGAGGTCGGCTTGACGGCGAAGCGCGCGACAACCGGCTGCCCCGTCGAGATGCCGCCGAGGATGCCGCCGGCGTGGTTCGACAGGAACACCGGCGCGCCCTGGTTGCCAGGCCGCATCTCGTCACCGTTCTCCTCGCCGGAGAGCAGCGCCGCAGCGAAGCCGTCGCCGATCTCGACTCCCTTGACGGCGTTGATCGACATGAGCGCTCCCGCGAGCTCGGCGTCGAGCTTGCCGTAGACCGGGCTGCCGAGGCCCGGCGGCACGCCCTCGGCGACGATCTCGATGATAGCGCCGATCGAGGAGCCGTTCTTTCGCAACTCGTCGAGGTAGCCTTCGTAGAAGGCGGCGGCCTTGGCGTCGGGGCAGAAGAACGGGTTCCGGGCGATCTCGTCCCAGTCCCAGTTGGCGCGCTCGATCGCGTGCGGTCCCATCTGCACGAGCGCGCCGCGGATGGTGACGCCGGCGAGCACCTTGCGGGCGATCGCGCCGGCGGCGACCCGCGCCGCCGTCTCGCGCGCCGACGAGCGCCCGCCGCCGCGATAGTCGCGCAGGCCGTACTTGACGTCGTAGGTGTAGTCGGCGTGGCCCGGCCGGTACTTGTCGCGGCTGTCGGAATAGTCCTTCTAGCGCTGGTCGACGTTCTCGATCAGGAGCGCGATCGGCGTGCCGGTCGTGACCTGCTTGTCCAGGCGCTCGTCAGTGAAGACGCCGGAGAGGATCCGGACCTCGTCCGGCTCGCGGCGCTGCGTCGTGAAGCGCGATTGCCCGGGCCGGCGCTTGTCGAGCTCGGCCTGGATCTCGCCCGCCTCGAGCGGGATCAGCGGCGGACAGCCGTCGACGACGCAGCCGAGCGCCGGCCCATGGCTTTCGCCGAAGCTCGTGACGCGGAACAGATGGCCGAAGCTGTTGTGGGACATCGCCGCGGTTTAGGGAGAAAGCACCCGACTGTCATCCCCGGGCGAGCGACGCGGCTCGGCGCGTCACGCCGGGGCAGGGGTCTTCCCGGTCCGCCGTTAACCGATCGTTAACCATGCTGCGGCTGACTGCGCCATCGCAACCGGGTCAAGCCGGATGGACAATCGCGAGCCCCCAAGGCCTCTTGGTTCCGACGATGGCGCGCTTCGGCTCGCGCATGCGCTCGGCGGCCTCGCGCGGGAGATCGAGCTCTTCAAGGGCGAGCGCGGCTCGGAACGGGTCCACGCCGCCCGGCTGAGGCTTGCGGCGGCGCATCTGACGATCCGAACCGCCCGCGCGGAACAGCGAGCGGCTGTTGCGCGGGCGGCGCCTGCGACCGAGCCCGAGCGCCAAGCCGCTTAGAGCGGAGCGCCCGCGACGGCTCAGGCCGCCATCAGGCCCTCTTTCCCGATCCATTCGGCGGTGCGGTCGAGCGCCCGCGTCAGGCGGTCGAAGAGCTCGCCGATCTCCTCCTCGGTGATGATCAGCGGCGGGCAGAGCGCGATGCGATCGCCGGAGAGCGAGCGCACGATCAGCCCCTCGGCTTGCGCGAAGCCGACGCATTTCGCGGCGACGCCCCGCTTCACCTCGTATTGCCGCTTCGAGCCCTTGTCGGCGACGATCTCGAGCCCACCGATGAGGCCCATGCCCCTGGCCTCGCCGACGAGCGGGTGGTCGGCGAGCGCGTCGAGGCGGCGCTGGAACAGCCGCCCCTTGACCTTCGCCTGCTCGGCGAGACGGTCGCGCTCGTAGATCTCGATCGCCTTCAGCGCGACGGCGCAGCTGACCGGGTGACCCGAATAGGTGTAGCCGTGGGCGAAGAGGCCGATCTTGCGGCTCTCGTCGAGGAGCGCCTGGTAGACGGCCTCGTTCACCATCACGCCGCCGAGCGGCAGATAGGCCGAGGTCACGGCCTTGGCGAAGGAGATCGTATCGGGACGGATGCCGAAGGCCTGCGACCCCCACATGTGCCCGAGCCGGCCGAAGCCGGTGATGACCTCATCGGCGATGAAGAGCACGTCGTGCCGGTCGCACACCGCCTGGACCTTCGCGAAGTAGCCTTCCGGCGGCATCAGCGCGCCGCCGGCGCCCATCACCGGCTCGGCGATGAAGGCCGCGACCGTGTCGGCACCCTCCTTCTCGATTATCTCGTCGAGCTCGGCGGCGAGCCGCGTCGAGAACTCCTCCTCGGACTCGCCGGCTTGCGCGAAGCGGTAGTGGTGCGGGCAGGAGGTGTGGAGGATGCCGGCGATCGGCAGGTCGAAATCGGCGTGGTTCAGCGGCAGGCCGGTGAGCGAGCCCGACGCGATGGTGACGCCGTGGTAGGCCTTGAGGCGGGCGATGATCTTCTTCTTCTTCGGCCGGCCGAGCGCGTTGTTGATGTACCAGACGAGCTTGACCTGGGTGTCGTTCGCCTCCGAGCCCGAGGCGGTGAAGAACACCTTCGACATCGGGACCGGCGCGATCTCCTTCAGCTTTTCGGCGAGCTCGATCGCCGGGTCGTGGCTGCGGCCGGAGAAGAGGTGCTGGAAGGGCAGCTTCCGGAACTGCTCCATCGCGGCGTCGACGAGCTCGCGGTTCGAATAGCCGAGCGCCGTGCACCACAGGCCGGCCATGCCCTCGAGATAGGGCTTGCCGTCGCCGTCGAAGACCCAGGAGCCCTCGCCGCGCTCGAGGATCAGCGGCCCGGTGTCGCGGAAGCTCGCGAGGTTGGTGAAGGGATGGATCAGGGTTTCGACGTCGCGAGCGGCAAGGTTCGAGAGCACGGGCGCCTCCGGGTCGACTCAAACCGCGAGGGTACCGGGCCGTAGCGGCGGTTCAAAGAGCCGACCGGTTGCAGCCAACAGCTGCCTTGCGTCCGCCACCATTTCGTGTTGGTGCCCCGGGTGGGGGTCCCTGATGCTCAACCCAGCCGAATTCGTCTCGCAGCCGGCGCCCGGACGCGACTGCGGCAGCTGCACCTTGTGCTGCAAGGTCTTCGACGTGCCGGTGCTCGAGAAGCCGGCCGGGCAATGGTGCCGGCACTGCCTGCCGGGCCGCGGCTGCGGCATCCATGCGACGCGGCCGGACCACTGCCGGGCCTTCTATTGCCTGTGGATGACGCAAGGGTGGCTCGGCCCGGAGTGGAAGCCCGAGCGCTCGAAGATGGTCCTGACGATCGATCCGGACACCAAGTTCCTGATGGTCCAGGTCGACCCCGGCAACGCCGGCGCCTGGCGGCAGGAGCCCTACCGCACGCATCTCAAGCAATGGGCGGCCTCCTGGCTGAAGCTCAGGCGCCACGTCGTGGTGTTCGTCAACAAGACCGCGACCGTGGTGCTGCCGGACCGCGATGTCGCGATCGGCACGATCGAGCCCGGCGACCGCATCGTCGCCCGCGAGCGCCAGACCGCGACCGGCGTCAGGGTCGAGATCGAGAAGGTCAGGGCGGCAGCCTGATCCCCGGCGGCGCCTCGTAGCGGCAGCCCATCGCCTCGAGCATCGCAGCGACCGCGATCGCGGTGCGGTCCTCGCCCTTCGCGGCGATGACTTGGACGCCGGTCGGCAGCCCGGCCGCGGTGCGGGTGACGGGGACGGCGGCGGCCGGCAGGTCGGCGCCGCTCGCGAGCGAGCCCCACTTGAGGAGATCGAGGTAAGGCACGGCAGCGCCCTCGATGTCGAGCCTGCGGGCGTGGACGTCGGGGGCGTGGTCGTGCGGGATCGCGACGACCGGCGCCGGCGGGCACAGCACCACGTCGTGGCTCTCGAAGAACCGCGCCCATTGCCGCTCGATGCGGCGCTTGCGCAGCGTCGTCTGGTGGTAGAGCGACGGCGTCATGCGCGCGCCGCGTGCCTGCAGCGCCCGGTGCGAGAGATCGTTCGGCGAGGCCGCGGCGGCGCCCTGCTGCAGGCGCAGCCGGATCTTCGGCGGCAGCCCGAAGGCGACGATGAAATGGTTGAGGAGCGAGAACACCTCGAAGGCCTCCTCGAAGCGCACCGCCGGCCGGGCCCGCTCGTCGATGTTCGCGCCCCCCTCGGCGAGGAGGTCCGCCGCGCGCCGCACCCCGGCCGTGACCTCGCCTTGCGCCGCCGCGAAAGCGTCGTCGACCCAGAGCGCGACGCGCAGGCCCTTCGGATCGGTGCGCCGCGGTTCGCGCAACGGTGTCGACACCGTTGCGTCGCGCGGCCCGGCGAGGATCGGCAAGACGAGATCGAGGTCGGCGGCGGAGCGGGCGAGCGGTCCGGCGACCATCACGTCGACGTTGCGCGCCGTGCGCCGCTCGGGCGGCGGCGGGACATGCCCCCAGGTCGGGACGAGCCCCCAGCTCGTCTTCAGCCCGAAGATGCCGCAGGCATGGGCCGGCCAGCGCGCCGAGCCGCCGAGGTCGGAGGCGAGCTCGAAGGCCGCCATCCCGGTCGCGACCGCGGCCGCCGCGCCGCCGGACGAGCCGCCGGGCGAGCGCGCGGGGTCCCACGGGTTGTTCGAGGTGCCGTAGACCGGGTTGTAGGCCTGGAAATCGGTGACGAAGGTCGGGACGTTGCTCTTTGCGACGATCACCGCGCCGGCGGCACGCAGCCGCGCGACCGGCGCGGCGTCCACCGCCGGGATGCGGTCCTTGTAGGCCGGCGCGCCGGCGGTCGAGCGCAGGCCTTCGACGTCGAAGGCGTCCTTGATGGTGATCGGCAGCCCCTCGAGCGGGCGTGCCGCGCCCGCCGCGAGGCGCCGGTCCGATTCTGCAGCCGCCGCGCGGGCAAGCTCCGCGTCGAGCCCGACGACCGCGTTCACGGCCGGGTTCACGGCCGCGATGCGCGCCAGCGCCGCCTCGATGAGCTCGGCCGCGGAGAGCTCGCGCTTGCGCAGGCGATCGCGCAGGACGTGCGCCGGAAGAGCGAGGTCCATGCAGCGCGGGCTAGCGGGCCGGACCGGCGGCAGGCGCCGCTCGCGCTGCCTCGGCCCGCGCCTCCTCGCGCCAGGCGACGACGACGCGCTCGAGCTCGGCGAGATCGTCGTGCGGAAGCCGCCCGAGGGTGCGGCGGACATAGTCCTGCTGGGCGGCGATGCCCTGCCGTGCGAGATCCTGTCCCTTGCCGGTCAGATGCAGCGCGTGCGAGCGCCGGTCGCCCTCGATCGCCCGGCGCTCGACGAGCCCGGCCTCGACGAGGCGATCGACGAGGCCCGAGACGTTGCCCTTGGTGACGTAGAGGCGCTCGGCGAGCTCCTGCTGCGTCAGGCCCTCGCGCTCGGTCAGCGTCGAGAGCACGTCGAACTGCGGGATCGAAAGTCCGACCGCCTTGAGCTCGGCGGCGATCGCGATCGAGACCCGGCGGTGCAGGCGCAGGAAGCGGAACCAGACCCGCAAGGGATCGGCCGCGTGGGGCAGGTCGGCGCGTTGCGCGGCAGAGGACAAGGATTGGGAAACTCCGGCCGGAGAGATGGTTTACATGAGAACCATCTCATGCGCCAACCTCCCGAATGCACTTTCCCACCGCCGCGCTCGCCTTCTATGGTGGGCTCAAGAACCGGAAGGGGAACGCCCATGCAAGGCCTGATGCAGGACTGGTCCCTGCTCGTCCATCGCGTCATCGATCATGCCGCCGCCCAGCACGGGCAGCGCCCGGTGATCTCGCGCTCGGTCGAGGGGCCGATCCACCGCACCGACTACGCCGAGATCAGGCGGCGCGCGCTCAAGGTCGCGAAGCGCCTGACGCAGGACGGCATCGGCTTCGGCGACCGGGTCGCGACGCTCGCCTGGAATACCTGGCGGCATCTCGAGGCCTGGTACGGCATCACCGGCATCGGCGCCGTCTACCACACCGTCAACCCGCGGCTGTTCGAGGACCAGATCGTCTACATCGTCAACCACGCCGAGGACCGGCTCGTCTTCCTCGACCTCACCTTCGTGCCGCTCGCCGAGAAGGTCGCGCCGCGGCTTCCCGGCGTCGAGCGCTACGTGGTGCTGACCGATGCGGCGCACATGCCGCAGACGAGCCTGAGGAACGCCGTCCCCTACGAGGAGTGGCTCGCCGAGGCAGACGGCGACTTCGCCTGGGTGGACTTCGACGAGAACACCGCCGCCGGCATGTGCTACACCTCGGGCACGACCGGCAACCCGAAGGGCGTCGTCTACTCGCATCGCTCGAACGTGCTGCACTCGCTCGCGGCGGTGCAGCCCGACATGCTCGGCCTGTCGTCGCGCGACGTCGCCCTGCCGGTGGTGCCGCTGTTCCACGCCAACGGCTGGTCCTTCGCCTTCTCGGCGCCGATGGCCGGCGCCTCGCTCGTCTTCCCGGGCGCGAAGCTCGACGGGCCGTCGGTGTGCGAGCTTCTGACCGGCGAGCGGGTGACGATCAGCGCCGCCGTGCCGACGGTATGGTTTGCGCTGCTGCAGCACCTCGAGAAGACCGGCACCGAGCTTCCCGACCTCCGGCGCGTCGTCATCGGCGGCTCGGCCTGCCAGCGCGCCGTCACCGAGAAGTTCCGCGACCGCTACGACGTCGAGGTGATGCACGCCTGGGGCATGACCGAGATGTCGCCGCTCGGCTCGGTGTGCTCGATGAAGCCCGAATACGGCCATCTCGAAGGCCCCGCCTGGCTCGACGTGAAGCAGAAGGTCGGCCACGCGCCGTTCATGGTCGAGATGAAGATCGCCGACGACGACGGTAAGGAGCTGCCCTGGGACGGCTCGACCTTCGGCCGGCTCAAGGTGCGCGGCCCGGCCGTCGCCAAGGCCTATTTCAAGGGCGAGGGCGGCGCCATCCTTGATGCCGAGGGCTTCTTCGACACCGGCGACGTCGCGACGATCGACCCCTCCGGCTACGTGCAGATCATCGACCGCAACAAGGACGTGATCAAATCCGGCGGCGAATGGATCTCCTCGATCGAGCTCGAGAACCTCGCCGTCGGCCATCCCGACGTCGCCGAGGCGGCGGTGATCGGCGTCCAGCACCCGAAATGGGACGAGCGGCCGCTCCTCGTCATCGTGCCGAAGCCCGGCAAGACGCCGACCAAGGATGACCTCCTCGCCTTCATGCAGGGCCGCATCGCCAAATGGTGGATGCCGGACGACGTGGTGATGATCGACGAGATCCCGCACACCGCGACCGGCAAGATCCAGAAGATGACGCTGCGCGACATGTTCCGGGACTACCGCCTGCCAGGTACGTAGGCGCACGGCACGGCTTGGTAACCTGCGTCATCCTAGGCTCGCCCGGTTGCCGCAACGAGAGCCTTTGCCGATGAACGTCGCCGTCCCGGTCCCGCCGATCACGCCGCAGATTCCGCTGACGGCGCGCACGCCGGTCGCCTTCGCGGGCGATCGCGGCGACTTCTTCCGGCTCCTCCTGAGGGGCAGCCTGCTTCAGGTCCCGACCGCCGGCTTCTATCGGTTCTGGCTCATCACCGACATCCGCCGGCATCTTTGGGGCCAGACCCTCATCGGCCGCGAAGGCCTCGAATACACCGGCACCGGGCGCGAGCTTGCGATCGGCTTCATGATCGCGCTCGCGGTGCTCAGCCCGATCTATGTCGTCTATTTCGTCCTCGGCCTCGCGGCCGAGCGGCTCCAGGCCTTCGCCAGCCTGCCGCTGTTCCTGATCCTGTACGTGTTCGGGCAATACGCCGCCTACCGGGCCCGCCGCTACCGCGCCACCCGCACGATCTTCCGCGGCGTGCGCTTCTGGATGACGGGCTCGGCGTGGCGCTATGCCGGCAAGACCTTCCTGTGGGACCTCGCAACGCTGTTCTCGCTCGGTCTCGCGCTGCCGTGGCGCATGGCGGCGCTCGAGCGCTACAAGATGCAGAACACCCGCTTCGGCGATCTGCCGGGCGATTTCGCCGGCACCGGCGGCGCGCTGTTCCGGCGGGGCGTCGGGCTGTGGCTCCTGGCGCTCGGGCTGCCGATCGCAGCCGGGGCAACGATCGCGGCGGCGGTCGTCGGCGCCGCCCCCGAGCTCGTGCCGGTCGCGGTCGTCGTCGCGACGCTCGCGCTCCTCGGCCTGCCGCTCGTGTTCGTGCTCTTTCGCGCCACCGTCATGCGGTGGTTGATCGACGGCGTGCGCTTCGGCGCGGTCTCGGTCGAGAGCGGGCTTCCCCGCGGCGCCGTCCTTGGCTGCTACGCCAAATGGGCGACGGCCGTGCTCGGCTGGGGCGCCGCGTTCGCGGCCCTTGCGGGCGCCGCCTTCGCCTTGCGGACCGGCGGCAGCGGCTTCGCGGACATCCGCGCCGGCCTCGCCGGCGCCTGGACGAGCCACCTCCTCGATTTCGCCGGCGTCCTTGTCTTCTACCTCGTCTTCCTCCTCGGCGTCGGCGTGCTGAAGCGCTATTTCCTCGACCGCGGGCTGTGGGCGGCGGTCGCCGCCTCGACGACCGTCGTGAACCTCGCCGCGGCCGATCGCGTCCAGGCGGCAGGCGAGGCCGCCGGCAGCCTCGGCGAGGGCCTCGCCGACGCGCTCGACGTCGGCGCCATCTAGCCATGAGCGGCGGCGCCGCCGGGGCCTTCTATGACGGCGTCGCGGCGAGGCCCCGGCCGGTGACGCTGCGCTTCGGCGCCGACGCGCTCGAGATCCTCGAAGGCGAGGCGACCGCGGCGCGCTGGCCCTATCCCGGCATCAGGCGGCTGCCGGCCGCGGCGTCGCGGCTGCGCGTGCGAAGCCTCGGCGGCCCGGCGCTCGCCCGGCTCGACGTCGACGACGCCGCGGCGGCGGCCGAGCTCCTGCGGCGCTCAGCCCAAGCCGAGGAGGGCACGACCGACCGGCGCACCGTCGTCCGCATCGTCGGCTGGTCGCTCGCCGCGACCGCCTCGCTCGTGCTGACGGCGATCTATCTCGTGCCGCTCGCGGCCGACGAGCTCGCGCCGCTCGTCCCGGTCGGGCTCGAGCGCCGCATCGGCGAGGCGGTCGACAACCAGGTCAGGACGCTCTTCAGCGGCAAGGCCTGCGCCGGCGCGCCCGGCAGCGCCTCGCTGGGGAAGCTGTCGGCGGCGCTCGCGAGCCGCGCCGCCCTGCCGCTGCCGGCCGAGGTGAGCGTGCTCGACTCAGGGATTCCGAACGCTGTCGCGCTGCCCGGCGGGCGCGTCTATCTCTTCGAAGGCCTGTTGCGCCGGGCGCGGGAGCCGGACGAGATCGCCGGCATCCTGGCGCACGAGTTCGGCCACGTGGCGCGCCGCGACGGCATGCGCAAGCTCATCCAGACCGGCGGCAGCTCGTTCCTGCTCGGACTCCTGTTCGGCGACATCACCGGCGGCGGCACGCTGATCTTCCTCGGCCGCGCGCTCGTCGATTCGTCCTATTCGCGCGACGCCGAGACCGCCGCCGACCGCTTCGCGGCCGACATCATGGTGGGGCTCGGCCGCTCGCCGCGGCCGATGGGAGCTTTCCTCGTGCGCATCACCGGCGCCCAGAAGGACATGCCGCTGCCATTCCTGGCGAGCCACCCGGTCAGCGCCGAGCGGCTCGAGGCGCTTGAGGCGCGCGCGGTCGCCGCCACCGCGCCGCCGCTCCTCACCGAGCAAGAGTGGCGCGACCTCAAAAGCATCTGTAAGCCGGGCTGACCCGCCCCGACCGTCTCAAAGCCAGCAAGAGCCGATGCGCCGCCTGATCATCGAGGAACCCGTTTCGCGCGCCGCGATCTGGTCCGGCCGCACCGCCTGGTTCGCGCTTGCCGTGACCGCGGTCGCCGTCGCCTTCATGCGCTTCCAGCTCGTCGACATCCTGCCCGGCTTCGTGTCGCTCGCGGCGGCGCTCGGCGTCGCGGTCATGGCCGTGCTCCTCGCCTTCGCGGCGTTCGTGCGCATCTGGATGGAGGGCCGGCGCGGCGTCGGTGAGGCCGTGAAGGGCCTCGTGCTGGCGCTCGTCATCCTCGCCTATCCGGGCCTCTACGCCCTGCGCGCCCTGACCCTGCCGGCGCTGAACGACATCTCGACCGACATCGACGATCCGCCGGCCTTCTCGCGCTCGCGCGCTTCGCTCGAGGCGCGCAACGGCCGCCTGCCGCCGGACGTTCCGCGCGAGAAGCGGATCGCCCAGCGCGACGCCTATCCGCAGGTCGCGCCGTTGACCCTCGACCTCGCGCCCGAGGAGACGTTCGACCTCGTCCGCAAGGCGGCGGCGAACCGCGGCTGGCTGGTCATCGAGACGGTGCGGCCGGGCGGCCGCGTCGGGCTCGGCCGCATCGAGGCCGTCGACCGCAGCTTCCTGCTGCGGCTCCCCGACGACATCACGGTGCGAATCCGCCCGCGCGCCGACGGCAGCCGCATCGACGTGCGCTCGGCCTCGCGCATCGGCACGCACGACCTCGGCCAGAACGCCCGCCGCATCCGCGCCTATCTCGACGAGATCTCGAATCTGGCGCTGGCGCTGAAGTGACGCCAGCTCCTCTCCGCGCTAGCTGGGAGAGGAGGGCTACGCCAGGCGGTACTGCCCCTGCGGCGTCGGCGGGCCCTCGGTCGAGACGATGCCGCGGGCGACGAGGTCCTCGAGATGGGCGAAGACCGAGAGCCCGGCGGCGCCGGCGAGCGCCGGCTTCAGGCCCTGGTAGATCGCCGGCACCATCTCGGCGATGGTCCGGTCGCCGGCGGCGAGGCGGTTGAGGATCGAGGTCTCGCGCTGGCGGCGGTGATGGGCGAGCGCGCGCACCATCCGCTGCGGCTCGGTCACCGGGCCGCCGTGCCCCGGCCAGTACAGCGTCTCGTCGCGCCGGCGGAGCTTGTCGAGCGAGGCCATGAAGTCGCTCATCGCGCCGTCGGGCGGGCCGATGAACGAGGTCGCCCAGGCCATGACGTGGTCGGCCGAGAACAGCGCCCGCTCCTCGGCGAGAGCGAAGCAGAGGTGGTTCGCCATGTGCCCCGGCGTCGCGACCGCTTCGAGGCGCCAGCCCGGCCCCTCGACCGCGTCGCCCTCG
>JAJKJG010000172.1 GCA_021154065.1 Methylobacterium sp. | reverse complement strand
CTCGCCGTCGACGACCGCCAGCTCGTCGTCACGACGGTGACGGAGGCGCGCGCCGACATCCGCGAGAGCTCGCCCGAGCCGTCGATCTGGCCCCTGCTCGCGGCGATCGCCGTCTCGGTCCTGTTCGTGGGCTCGATCTTCACACCCTGGGCGGTGGTGTGGGGGTCGATCCCGGTCGCGATCGCGCTCGTCGGCTGGTTCTGGCCCAAGGGCTCGAAGGAGGACGAGGAGTGAGGCCGCAGCGCATCGTCGAGGACATCTCGGCCCTGCCGACCTTCGCCTGGGGCCCCCGCATGACCATGTGGTGGGGCACGCTCGGCTTCTGCGCGCTCGAGGGCATGGGCTTCGCGCTCGCGATCGGGGCCTACCTCTACCTCGTCCAGGTCAATCCGCAGTGGCCGCTGGCCGATATCGCGCCGAACCACTGGCCCGGCACGCTCGTTCTCATCATTCTCCTCGTGAGCATCTGGCCGAACTACCTCGCCGAGCGCCACGCCAGGGAAGAGAACCGCGGCGCGGTGCAGCGCGACCTCGTCATCATGTCGGTCGTCGGCGCCGTGCTGGTCGCGATCCGCTTCTATGAGTTCACGCAGCTCAACGTGCGCTGGGACCAGAACGCCTATGGGTCGGCGACCTGGCTCCTGCTCGGGCTGCACGCCACGCACATCATCACCGATCTCGGCGATACGCTGGTCCTGACGGCGCTCATGTTCACGCGCCATGCCCACGGCAAGCGCTTCTCGGACGTCGAGGACAATGCCTTCTACTGGTATTTCGTCGTCGCAACCTGGGTACCGCTATATGTCCTGATCTATTGGGTGCCGCGATGGTAAGTCGCATCGCCAAGCCTTACCGCGGCGCCTGGGCCGGGGTGTTTGCGGGCCCCGGCGCCTGGGCACTGTCGACACAGGCGAACTACGCCGTCGTGCCCTGGGTTTGCGCCCACAAGATCAACCTCGTTCCGGTGCTGGCACTGATCTTTGCCGCGGTCGCGCTTTCCGGCGCGTTCCTTTCCTGGCGGTCGTGGCGAGGTGCCCTCACCGAAGCGAGCGAGGTTCAGGCCGGTCTCCTCGAGGCGCCGCGGCCGTTCCTCGGCGTCGTCGGAACCCTGCTCGGCGTTCTGTTCGCGCTCGTCATCCTGACCCATGGCGCCGCCGGCCTGGTGCTGAACGGGTGCGAACGGTGACGGCGCTTCTCGCCCTCGCGCTGGTGCTCGCGGCCGGCCCGGCCGCGGCGCACCACGGCCCGAGCGCTTACGCATCGAGCGATCTCGCCTGGACCTACGATCTTCGCGTCGTCGTGCCGCTCTACGGCTCGGCGCTCCTTTACCTCGTCGGCACCTTCCGCCTCTGGTGCCGGGCCGGGCACGGGCGCGGCGTCCGCTACGCCCAGGCGGCGTGCTTCTGGTTCGGCTGGACCTCGCTCGCGCTCGCGCTCGTGTCGCCGCTGCACTGGCTCGGCGAGCACCTCTTCACCGCCCACATGATCGAGCACGAGCTGCTCATGGTCGTCGCGGCGCCGCTCCTCGTGCTGGCGCGGCCCGGCGGAGCGATGATGTGGGCGCTGCCGGCGCGCTGGCGCGGGCCGATCGGCGGCATCGGCCGGACGCGGTGGTTCTCGGCAACCTGGCGCTTCCTCACCGATCCGCTCGTCGCGACGGTGCTGCACGCCGTGGCGCTGTGGGCCTGGCACATGCCGGCGCTCTATAACGCCGTGCTGACCGACGGCTTTGCCCATTGGCTGCAGCATCTGAGCTTCTTCATCACGGCCCTCCTGTTCTGGTGGTCGCTGCTGCAAGGGCGGGCGCGCGCGCGCGGCTATGGGGCGGCGGTGTTCTACCTTTTCGCGACGGCGCTCCACACCGCGCTGCTCGGGGTCCTGCTGACCGTCTCGAAGGGATTATGGTACCCGGGACAGGGCGCCTTCGCCGCGAGCTTCGGGCTGACGCCGCTGGAGGACCAGCAATTCGCCGGGCTCGTGATGTGGGTTCCGGCCGGGCTCGTCTATGCCGGGGTAGCGCTCGCGCTCGCCGGGTTCTGGATCGGCCGCTCGGGCGCGAGGCTTACCCCGGGAGGCGTCCATGCCTGACCGGAAGCGCACGCTCCTCCTCGCCGGGCTGCTCGCGCTCCTCGGCTACGGCTCGCGCGCCGAAGCGGAAGCACGTTCCGAGGCCGAGGGCGTCGCTTCGATTTTGCCGCGGGAGACGCAGGCGCGGCGCCATAGCGGCACCATGGCGATCGTGCTGATCGTGCTCGCCCTCGCTCTCGCCGGCGGCATCGCCACTGCGCTCAAGATCATGCGCGAGCGGGAGAGCGACGCGCTCTCGCGCCGCTTGACGCAGGGCGACCCGAAGCGCGGTCCCGAGCTCGCGCTGCGCTACGGGTGTGCCGGCTGCCACGAAATCCCGGGGGTGCGCGGCCCGCGCGGCCGGGTCGGCCCGCCGCTCGATGCCGTCGCGACGCGGCTCTATCTCGGCGGCCGCCTGCCCAACACGCCCGACAACCTCGTGCAGTGGATCTTCAACGCCCGCGAGGTCGACCCCAAGAGCGCCATGCCGGTCACCGGCATCTCGAAGCGCGAAGCCCGCGATATGGCGGCCTACCTCCTCGCCCGGCGCTGATCACCTCCCGACGAAGCAAACGGCTTCGATGCGGTTGCCGTCGGGGTCGCGGATGAAGGCCGCGTAGTAGATGCGCCCCGGATCGTCGTGCTGGCGCGGGCCGGGCGCGCCGTCGTCGGTGCCGCCATGCGCCAGCGCCGCGGCGTGGAAACGATCGACCTCGTCCCGCGAGCGCGCCCGCAAGCACACATGCGCGCCGCCGTCGCGGTCGCCGGCCATCGCGGGGCGCAGGTTGATCCAGAATTCGGCGTAGCGCTTGCCGAAGCCGATCGTCGCCGGTCGCACCACGAGCTTCGCGTAACCGAGCGCGCCGAGCGCCGCCTCGTAGAAGCGCTCCGCCTCGGCAAGCGAGCGCACCCCGACCGAGACATGGTCGATCACGCTATTCCCCCGGCGAGAGGCGTGGCGCGGCTTTCGCGGCGGTGCGGCCGCGCCGTTCGACATAGAGCATGGCGATGCCGCTCCCGGCGATGATCGCCGCGCCGCACCACACGAAAACATCCGGCAGCTGCCCGAAGACGACGAAGCCGAGAAGTGCGGCCCCGATCAGCTGCAGGTAGTTGAAGGGCGACACGAAGGGCGCCGGCGCGATCTCGTAGGCCCTGACGAGGAAATAGTGCCCGAAGCCGCCAAACAGCCCGAGCCCGAAAAACAACAGCGCGTCGTGCCACGAAACCGGAGTCTTCCAGACGAAGGGCAGCGGGATCGTGGTCAGGACGAAGCCCGCGAGCGCGATATAGGTGATCGAGGTCTCGGCCGAATCATGCGCCGCGAGCTTGCGGGTCAGGAGCTGGTACATCGCCGAGAAGAAGGCGCTGCCAAAGAACAGGAGAGCTGCCGTATTCATGCCCGCGGTGCCCGGCCGGACGACCACCAGGGCGCCGACGAATCCGATCGCGACCGCGGCCCAGCGCTTCGGCCCGACCCGCTCGCCCAGGACCAGCGGCGCGAGCGCCGTCACGATGAACGGCCCGGTGAAGCTGATGGCCGACGCCGTCGCGAGCGGCACGTAGGGAAGCCCGGTGACGAAGATCACCGTCGAGATGCACAGAAGGGTCGAGCGCAGGAGCTGCAGCGCCGGCCGCGAGCAGGCGAGGATCCGGATGCCGCGCTGCGGCAGGAAGAACAGCAGCATGTAGATGAAATGGCCGGCGTAGCGCGCCCAAGCGACCTCGAGCACCGGATAGGTCACGGCGAGGTACTTGGCCGAGGCGTTGAGGAGCGGAATCAGCACCGCCGCCGCCATCATGTACAGGACGGCGCGGTTGAGATCGTCGCCCCGTCGCTGCTCCTCGCTCAATCGTAGGGCCCGCCTCGGAACATGACCGGGAATGCCGCCACCTTGCCCGCCCGAGCCTTCGCGCGCCACCGGTTTCTCGGCATCGCCGCCATTCGCGGGAAGCCTTCTGCTGCACTGCAACAATCACTAGCGTTGACGCCGGGTGGGATCGAGAGGATGAAGAGGAAAAGCTCGTGCCCGGCCTGCGGCGCGGGTTCACGAGTTGCAAACGGCCGTGTAGTAAGCTCGGGGCAAGCGGATAGTCCGCCGACAGAAGCGGATCGCGCCTGAACCGCCCCGAGAGGCGAGGAAATGATGCAAGGTGAACCGAGTGTCCGCGGGGGCGTCGATCTCGCGGAGCGGCCGCCGGTCGGGGCGGCGATCAAACCGCCGATGCCCCCGACCGACATCCGCAATCCCGATTACTTCCACAAGGTCGTCGATTGCCAGTGGGCCTGCCCGGCCCACACGCCGGTGCCGGAATACATCCGCCTCATCGCGGCAGGACGGTACACCGATGCCTATATGGTCAACTGGCGCTCGAACGTCTTTCCGGGAATCCTCGGCCGCACCTGCGACCGCCCCTGCGAGCCCGCCTGCCGGCGCGGCCGCGTCGAGGCCGAGCCGGTCGCGATCTGCCGGCTGAAGCGGGTCGCCGCCGACAACAAGGACGACGTCTCGGGCTTCCTGCCCAAGGCCCCGGTGGCGAAGAACGGCAAGCGCGTGGCGCTCGTCGGCGCCGGGCCGGCCTCGCTGACCGTCGCCCGCGACCTCGCGCCGCTCGGCTACGACATCACCATCTTCGACGGCGAGCGGCGCGGCGGCGGCATGATCCGCAGCCAGATCCCGCGCTTCCGCCTGCCCGAGGAGGTGATCGACGAGGAGGTCGGCTACATCGTCGGCATCGGCAACATCGATACGCGCTATGGACAACGCATCGAAAGCCTGAAGGCGCTCCTCGCCGAGCCTTACGACGCGGTCTTCGTCGGATCGGGCGCCCCGCGCGGCCGCGACCTCGACGTCCCGGGCCGCAAGGAGGCCGCGGCGCGCATCCATATCGGCATCGACTGGCTCTCCAACGTCTCGTTCGGCCATATCGAGAAGATCGGCAAACGGGTTGTCGTCCTCGGCGGCGGCAACACGGCGATGGATTGCTGCCGCACCGCCCGCCGCCTCGGCGGCGAGGAGGTCAAGGTCGTCGTCCGCTCCGGCTTCGAGGAGATGAAGGCCTCTCCCTGGGAGAAGGAGGACGCGATGCACGAGGGCATCCCGATCCTCAACTACCTCGTGCCGAAGGAGTTCACGCATACGGGCGGGCGCCTGACCGGCGTCGTGTTCGAGAAGGTCGCGGCGCGGCTCGACGACAAGGGCCGGCGCCAGCTCCTGCCGACCGGCGAGCCGGACGTCACGATCGAATGCGACGACGTCCTCGTCGCGATCGGCCAGGAGAACGCCTTCCCCTGGATCGAGCGCGACATCGGCATCGAGTTCGACCGCTGGGGGATGCCGAAGGTCGACCGCACGACCATGCAGGCGACGAACCCGAAGGTCTTCTTCGGCGGCGATTCGGCCTTCGGGCCGAAGAACATCATCTGGGCCGTCGCTCACGGCCATGAGGCGGCGATCTCGATCGACGCGTTCTGCCGGGGCGACAGCGTCGCGGTGCGCCCGCCGCCGATGGTGAACCTCGCCTCGCAGAAGATGGGCATCCACGAGTGGTCCTATGACAACGAGATCTCGCTCGACCACCGCTACAAGGTGCCGCTGCGCGACCAGGCGGTCTCGCTCAAGGACATCCGGGCCGAGGTCGAGCTCGGCTTCGACCGCCAGCTCGGCTATGCCGAAACGCAGCGCTGCCTCAACTGCGACGTCGAGACGGTGTTCACGCGCGACCTGTGCATCGAGTGCGACGCCTGCGTCGACATCTGCCCGACCGACTGCATCACCTTCACGGTCAACGGGCCCGAGGATGAGCTGCGCCGTCGCCTTCAGGCCCCGGCGCTGAACCTCACCCAGGACCTCTACGTCTCCGACACGCTCAAGACCGGCCGCGTCATGGTCAAGGACGAGGACGTCTGCCTGCATTGCGGGCTCTGCGCCGAGCGCTGCCCGACGGGCGCCTGGGACATGCAGAAGTTCCTGCTCGATATGACGCACGCCTCCGGAGGGCACGCATGTCGGCGCGCCTAGAACGCACGAACGAATTCGTCGTCAAGTTCGCGAACGTCAACGGCTCGGGCTCGGCGTCCGCGAACCGGCTGTTCGCGCGCTCCTTCATCCGCATGGGCGTGCCGATCGCGTCGCGCAACATCTTCCCCTCGAACATTCAGGGCCTGCCGACCTGGTACGAGGTGCGGGTGACCGAGGCTGGCCATCTCGGCCGCCGCGGCGGCGTCGACCTCATGGTCGCCATGAACCCGCAGACCTGGGACAAGGACGTCGCCGAGATCGAGCCCGGCGGCTACCTCTTCTACGATTCGACCCGCACCCTGCCGCAATCGAAGTTCCGGTCCGACATCAACGTCGTCGGCATGCCGCTGACCGCGATCGTCAACGAGCGCTACGCCGACACGCGCCAGCGCCAGCTGTTCAAGAACATCATCTATGTCGGCGCCCTCGCCTTCCTCCTCGGCATCGAGATTCCGGAGGTCGAGAAGCTCATCGCCGAGCAGTTCAAGGGCAAGGACAAGCTCATCCCGCCGAACTACGAAGCGCTGCACATGGGCCGCGACTACGCCGAGGCGCATCTCAAGGACGCGATCGGCCTCAAGGTGCGCCGGGCGGACGCGGTCGGCGACCGCATCTTCCTCGAGGGCAACGACGCGGCCGGCCTCGGCGCGGTCTATGGCGGCGCGACCGTCTGCGCCTGGTACCCGATCACGCCCTCGACCTCGATGGCGGAGGCGTTCGCGAAGCATTGCGGCCGCTTCCGCACCGATCCGGAAACCGGCAGGCAGCGCTACGCCATCGTCCAGGCCGAGGACGAGCTCGCCTCGATCGGCATGGTCATCGGCGCCGCCTGGAACGGCGCCCGCGCCTTCACGGCGACGTCGGGACCCGGCATCTCGCTGATGCAGGAGTTCATCGGCCTTGCCTATTTCGCCGAGCTGCCGGCGGTGATCTTCGACGTGCAGCGGGCCGGGCCTTCGACCGGCATGCCGACGCGCACGCAGCAATGCGACATCGTCAGCGCCGCCTACGCCTCGCACGGCGACACCAAGCACGTGCTGCTGTTCCCCGAGGACCCGCACGAGTGCTTCGAGTTCGCCGCCGCCGCCTTCGACCTCGCCGACCGGCTGCAGACGCCGGTGTTCGTGCTGCTCGACCTCGACATCGGCATGAACGAGTGGCTCTGCCGGCCGCTCGCTTGGGACGATTCGCGCCGCTTCGACCGCGGCAAGGTGCTGTCGGCCGAGGAGCTCGAGGCCGGCCGGAATTTCGGGCGCTACCTCGACGTCGACGGCGACGGCATTCCCTACCGGACCTATCCGGGCGCGCACCCGACCCGCGGCTCGTTCTTCACCCGCGGCACGTCGCGCGACCGCTACGCCCGCTACACCGAGGAGGGGCCGGCCTACGTCGACAACATGCAGCGGCTCCTGCGCAAGTTCGAGACCGCGAAGTCGCTCGTGCCGGCACCGGTCCGCGAGGATGCGACGCGCCCGACCCGCCACGGCGTGATCTATTTCGGCTCGACCGCGCCCGCCATCCGCGAGGCCATGGCGACGCTGGGCTCGCGCGGCATCGACCTCGACATGCTGCGGGTGCGCGCCTTCCCCTTCGCCGACGAGGTGATCGACTTCATCCTCGCCCACGACCAGGTCTTCGTCGTCGAGCAGAACCGCGACGCGCAGCTCAAGGCGCTGCTCATCAACGAGGGCGCGATCGACCCGGCGCGGCTGATCTCGGTCCTGCATTACGACGGCACGCCGATCACGGCGCGCTTCATCATCGACGAGGTGTCCCGCCGCTGGGCGCTTCTCACCGGTGCTCCCCGCAAGGAGGCGGCCGAATGATGCCGGCCCGCCCTCTGGCCGTCATCCCGGCCGCAGCGAAGCGGAGAGCCGGGACCCACCCCCACCCTCCTGCACCGTGGGTCCCGGATCGGCCTTGCAGGCCGTCCGGGACGACCTCGCGAATGAGCACCCGATGACCTATCTGACGAAGCCCAAGCTTCACCATCCGAAGCTGCCCGAGAATGCGCTCGGCTTCACCCGCCGCGACTACGAGGGCGCGGTGTCGACGCTGTGCGCCGGCTGCGGCCACGACTCGATCTCGGGCGCGATCATCCAGGCCTGCTTCGAGCTGTCGCTGCCGCCGCACCG
>JAJKJG010000171.1 GCA_021154065.1 Methylobacterium sp. | reverse complement strand
GAAGAAGCGCGCCTCGGCGATCTCGCGGTCGGGCGCCTTTTCGGCGATCACCCGGAAATCGCGGACCACGTAGACGACGACGTGGTCGCGGCGCGACGCCCCCTTGTTGAAGAACACGCCGTGCAGCCGCGGCTCGCCGACGATGTCGATTTGGGCCTCCTCGCGGAGCTCGCGCCGGGCGGCGTCGAGCGCTGCCTCGCCGGGCTCGACGCCGCCGCCGGGGAAATGCCAGCCATGGGCGTAGGTGTGGCGGACGAGGAAGACGCGCTCGCGGCCGTCGATCACGACGGTGCGGACGCCGAGCGTCAGGCCGCGCGAGAAGCGCCAATAGGCGTGCAGCAGCCGCCCGACCCCCGGGATCCGAACGCCCTCCCGGGCTCGCAGCCTCCCCTTCACGGCGCCGCCCCGAACGCGAGGTCAGGCCCGGATGAGCAAGCGCATGAGCAAGGAACATAGCTGCCCCCTGGAACGGACGCGAGACCCGCGCCCGAAGCGGGGCTATAAAGGCTCATCCGAAAGGCCCTGCCATGTTCCTCACCTTCCTCCTCTCCCGTCTGAGCCGCCCGGTGCGGTTCGTCTGGACGCCCGCCCTCGACCTCTCCGACCATGCAGTCTACTCGGCCCTGATCCCCGGCACCCAGTACTGACGTCAGCCGCCCCCGCGCCCGATGCGGGGTTGAAGGCCTACGCCGTTCCTGTTTAGAACCGATCTAAACAGGAGCTCGCCGTGAAAGCGCTCTCGGACTTGACGGAGCGCGAGATCCTCGCCCTCGCGATCGCCAACGAGGAAGAGGATTCGCGAATCTACCAGAGCTTCGCGGATCGGCTGCGGCCCGATTTCGAAGGCTCGGCCGGCATCTTCGACGACATGGCCGAGGAGGAGCGCGGCCACCGCAGCTCCCTCTACGACCTCTACCGGACGCGCTTCGGCGAGCACCTGCCGCCGATCCGCCGCGAGGACGTGCGCGGCTTCCTGAAGCGCCGGCCGGTGTGGTGGAGCCCGAACCTCGACCTCGACAAGATGCGCGCCGAGGCCGAGCTCATGGAGCGCCAGGCGGCGAATTTCTACGACAAGGCGGCAAGCCAGGCGACCGACGTCTCGGCGCGCCAGCTCTTCACCGAGCTCGCCGAGGTCGAGCGCGGCCACGAGAAGCGCGCCGAGGAGATCACCGAGGCCCACCTCACCGCCGACACCAAGGCGACCGAGGAGCGCGCGGCGCGGCGGCTCTTCGTCCTGCAATACGTCCAGCCCGGCCTTGCCGGCCTCATCGACGGCTCGGTGTCGACGCTCGCGCCGCTGTTCGCGGCGGCGTTCGCGACGCACAGCAACTGGCAGACCTTCCTCGTCGGCCTCGCGGCCTCGGTCGGCGCCGGCATCAGCATGGGCTTTACCGAGGCGCTCTCCGACAACGGCGAGATCACCGGCCGCGGCTCGCCCTGGATGCGCGGCCTCGTCTGCGGGATCATGACGGCGCTCGGCGGGCTCGGGCACACCCTGCCCTATCTCATTCCGGACGGCTGGCCGAACGCCTTCTACGTCGCGACCGGCATCGCCGCCGTCGTGGTCGCGGTCGAGCTCGTCGCGATCTCGTGGATCCGAACGCACTACATGGAGACGCCGTTCTGGAGCGCCACCATGCAGGTCATCCTCGGCGGCGTGCTCGTGCTGCTCGCCGGCATCTTCATCGGCAGCGCTTGACGGCGCGCGGCGGCGGGCGCGAACTGGCGCCCCGCCGCGGCGTTGCCTGACATGTTCCGCCTCGCCCACCTCACCGATCCGCATGTCGGCCCGCTGCCGCGGGCGAAGGTGCGCGAGCTGTTCTCGAAGCGCGTCACCGGCTGGTTCAACTGGCATCGCAGCCGCCGCGCCGCCCACGACATGGACATCCTCGCGGCGCTCGTCGCCGACATCCGCGCCGCCGCGCCCGACCACATCGCCTGCACCGGCGACCTCTGCAACATCGGCCTGCCGAGCGAATGGCCGCCGAGCCGCGTCTTCATGGAGGGGCTCGGGCCGCCCGAGACGGTGAGCCTCGTGCCGGGCAACCACGACGCCTACGTCAAGGGCGCGCTCGAGGGGCTGCTCGCCGAGGTCGCGCCGTGGACGCGCGGCGACGACGGCGCCATGTGCCGCTTCCCCTATGTGCGCCGGCGCGGCAAGATCGCTCTCGTCGGGCTGTCCTCGGCGGTGCCGCGGCCGCCGCTCGTCGCCAGCGGCAAGGTCGGGGGCAAGCAGCTCAAGGAGGCCGAGCAGCTGCTTACCGAGCTGTCCGGCGAGAAGCTCTTCCGCATTGTCATGATCCACCACCCGCCCCATGTCGGCGGCGCGCCGGGCGGCCGCAACCTCACCGACGCCCGCGGCTTCGAGGCGATGATCGCGCGTGCCGGCGCCGAGCTCGTGATCCACGGCCACAACCATGTCGGCTCGCTCGCCTGGCTCATGGGGCCGCAGGCCAAGGTGCCGGTGATCGGCGCGCCCTCGGCCTCGGCGCGCGGCGGCACGCTCGTGCACAGCGCCGGCTATTACCTCTATCTGATCGAGGGCGATCCGGGCGGCTTCACGCTCAAGGCGGAGCTGCACGGGCTCAAGGCCGACGGCACCGTCGGCTGCCTCAGCGTGACCGAGCTGAGCCAGTGACCGGCGTCGTCGAAACCACGCCGGCTCTGCCGCCGAGCGCGCTCAAGGTCCGCGACGCCGCCGGGCGGCTCGGCCTCGCGATCGCGATCCGCGCCATGCCGCAATCGACGCGCACCGCCGATGAGGCGGCGGCGGCATGCGGCTGCGACGTCGGACAGATCGTCAAGTCGCTGGTCTTTGCCGGCAAGGCGAGCGGCGCGCCGTACCTGCTCTTGGTTTCGGGCCGCAACCGGGTGAACGAGAAGGCGGCGGCGGGCGTGATCGGCGAAGCCCTGACCCGTCCCGACGCCGACGCCGTGCGCGCCTCGACCGGGTTTGCGATCGGCGGCATCCCGCCCTTCGGCCACGCGACCGCGATGCCGACCTTCCTCGACGAGGATCTCCTCGGCTACGACCTCGTCTGGGCCGCCGCCGGCACCCCCTCGGCGGTGTTCTCCGTCGAGCCGCGGGCGCTTGCGCAGGCGATCGGCGCGAAGGTGATGAGGGTGACCTGATCCGCTATCGCACCCCGATCCGGCGGTTGAGCCAGAAGGTCAGCGCCGTCACCAGGACCGAGAGGGCGATGAGGATCAGCCCGAGCGCGAGCGCGAGCGCGAGGTCGCCCTTGCTGGTCTCGAGCGCGATCGCCGTCGTCATGGTGCGGGTGTGGCCGCGGATGTTGCCGCCGACGATGATGATCGCGCCGACCTCGGCGATGGCGCGCCCGAAGGCGGCAAGGAACGCGGTGACGAGGCCGGCGCGGCCGATCGCGAACAGCGTCGCGATGGCGCGCGGATGCGAGGCGCCGTCAGCGATGAGCGCGTCGCCGTACTCGGCCCAGAGCGGCTCGCAGAGGCGGTGCACGAGAGCAATGACGATCGGCGTTGCGAGCACGGTCTGGGCCGCGATCATCGCCCCCGGCGTGAACAGGAGCCCGAGCCCTCCGAGCGGCCCTGCGCGCGACAGGAGAAGGTAGACCGCGAGCCCGACGACGACCGGCGGCAGGCCGAGCAGCGCGTTCACGGCGACGAGCCAGACCTGGCGCCCCGGCACCCGGTACACGGCGAGCATCGCGCCGAGCGGCGCGCCAAGGCAGAAGGCGAGGAGCGTCGCCGAGAGGCTGACGCGCAGCGACAGGCCGACGATCGCGATGAGCTCGCGGTCGAGCGCGCCGAGAAGCGTCAGGGCGAGAGCGAAGGCGCGGCCGAACTCCTCCACCGGCGGCTCAGAGCGGGATGACTTCTCTTCGAGTCGTCATCCGCTCTACCTCCTTGTTTGAGCATGATCTTTTCCGAAAACCGGTCGCCACTTTTCGGGATCATGCTTTAGGCGCGCGGCGCGGCCGCGCTCGGGAAGAAGAGCTGCTCGCCCTGGATCTTGAAGCCGGCGATCGCCGCCCGGCCGCGTCCGGAGGTGAGCCATTCGTGCCAGATCCGCGCCTCGGCGGCCTTGATATGCGGGCCCTTCGCCGGGTTCACGAGGATGCTGCCATAGGGGTTGAACAGGGCCGGATCGCCGGCGACGAGCAGCACGAGGTTCTGCCGGTTCTGGAAGCTCGCCCAGGTCGCGCGGTCGGAGAGGACGTAGGCGTCGAGCCCGGCCGCGGTGTTGAGGGTCGGGCCCATGCCGGAGCCGAGCTCGCGGTAGCTCGGGTCGCTCCGCGGGTCGATCGCCGCGGCCTTCCACAGGCGCAGCTCCATGCGATGGGTGCCGCTGTCGTCGCCCCGGCTCGCGAACGGCGCCTTGGCGGCCGCGATCCGGCGGAAGGCTTCGCGCGCGTCCTTCACGCCTTTGATGCCGGCCGGATCGCTCGCCGGCCCGGCGATCACGAAGTCGTTGTGCATGACGTCGCGGCGGTCGATGCCGTGGCCGTCGGCGACAAACTTGTCCTCGCCGGCGCGGTCGTGCACGAGCAGCGCGTCGGCGTCGCCCCGCGCCCCGATCGCCAGCGCCTGCCCGGTGCCGACCGCCACCACCCGCACGTCGATCCCGGTGTCCTCACGGAAGATCGGGATGAGGTGGCGAAAGAGGCCCGACTGCTCGGTCGAGGTCGTCGAGGCGAGCGTGATGAAGCGCTCCTGCGCACGCAACGCGCCGGGGAGCGCCGCGCCGACGAGCGCCGCGGCGACGACAATCCGGCGTGCGATCATGACTCTTCGTCTGCTCACAGGGGCGAACATAAGCAGCGCGATCCAAGAGGCAAGCCCTTGCTGCGACTTGGTAATTCATCTTTTACCCATAGCCGTTGGCTATGACGTCGGGCGTCAGATGCAGCGCCCGCCGTCGACCGTCAGGACCGCGCCGGTGACCATTTCGGATTCGTCCGAGCACAGGAACAGCGCCGCGTTGGCGATGTCCTGCGGCGTCGAGAACCGGCCCCACGGGATCACCGCCTTGAAGGCGGCGCGCTTTTCGGGCGTGTCCTCGCCCATGAAGGTCGCGAGCAGCGGCGTCTCGCCGGCGACCGGCGCGATGGCGTTGACGCGGATGCGGTCCGGCGCGAGCTCGACCGCCATCGATTTCGAGACCAGGTTCACGGCGCCCTTCGAGGCGTTGTACCATGCAAGCCCGGGGCGGGGCCGGATACCGGCCGTCGAGCCGATGTTGAGGATGTTGCCGCCGCCGATGACGCGGAAATGCGGCACCAGCGCCTTCGCCATCAGGTAGATCGACTTGACGTTGACGGCGAAGACGCGGTCGAACTCCTCCTCCGAGACGTCGAGCATCGGCTGGTTGCGATGGCTCGTGCCGGCGTTGTTGACGACGATGTCGACGCGGCCGAGCTCGCCGATCGCATCGTTGACGGCGCGCTCGACATCCGCCCATCTGGCGACGTCGCATGCGAGCGCGATGGCGCCATGGCCGACCTTCTCGGCCGCGGCGTTCGCCGGCCCGAGCTGGAGATCGAGCACCGCAACCCGCGCGCCCTCGCGCGCGAAGGTCTCGGCGATGCCGAGCCCGAAGCCTTGGGCTGCGCCGGTGACGAGGGCGGTCTTGTTAGCAAGACGCATGGTTGCTCCTCACGTGAGGTTACGGCCGTGGGCCGGGTCAAGGTTCGTATGGCGGTAGAGATCGCCAAGGGCGCAGACCTCGCCGATCTCGCCGAAGGTCAGACGATCGGAGGCGCGGCTCAACCGGCGCATCGCCCATCCGCCGTCGTCCTGACGCTCATGGATGGTCGCCTCCACCCGATCCTGCTCCACGACCACGATCCATCGGTTGTGCGGGTGTGATTTGTAGAAGTCGAGCTTGGAGGCGAAGAGGCGCTCGCGATCGCTTTCGGACCGCACCTCGACGATGAGATAGAACCGGTCGACGCCTCGGCGCGTCGTGTCGATATCGGCGTCCACCACCGCGATCTCGGGCTCGGGGCGATAGGGCGAGTCGTCCGAGAGCTCGATGCCGATCTCCCGATCGGCCCGCCATTCCGGCTTGTTGCGGGCGAGCGCGTCGTTGAGATGGTGCTCGAAATGCTGGCGATGCGTTGATGGCCGACGAGCGGAGCCGGGTTCATCACGGCAACGCCCTCGATCAGCTCCCAATGCTCCTCCGGCGACCGGGTGTCGAGCCATTCGTGAAAGAGCGCGACATTGAACGGGCTTGGTCCGAAGCGAGCGAGATGGGTCATGGCTCCTCCTGGCGCGCGATCCTACAGGCTGCGCCACCGGATCTTCAACGGCCCTCAGCCGTGGTTCACCACGATGGTCTTCGAGGCCGAGAATTCGTACAGCGCCTCGAAGCCCTTCTCGCGGCCGTGGCCGGAGCGCTTGACGCCGCCGAAGGGCAGCTCGATGCCGCCGCCGGCGCCGAAGCCGTTGACGAAGACCTGGCCGCAGCGCATGGCGCGGGCGACCCGCATCGAGCGCCGGGCGTCGCCGGTCCAGACGCCGGCGACGAGGCCGTAGGGCGTGCCGTTGGCGAGCCGGATCGCGTCGGCCTCGTCCTCGAACGGGATGACCGACAGCACCGGCCCGAACACCTCCTCGACGGCGAGGTCGTTCGAGCGCGGCACCGGGCCGAACAGTGTCGGCTTGACGTAGTAGCCGCCGGCCGGCGCACCCGCCTCGACGCGGCCCTCGGCGATCACCGGAACGCCGGCATCGCGCGCCCGCGCGACGAAGCCCTCGACGCGGCGCTTCTGGCCGGCATTGACCATAGCGCCGAGATCGAGGTCGCGGTCATGCGGCCCGGCGGTGACGCGCGCGAAGCGCTCGGCGACGGCGCCGACGACCGCGTCATAGGCGCGGCGCTCGACGAGGAGACGGCTTCCGGCCGAGCAGGTCTGGCCGCCATTCTGGATGATGGCGCGCACCAGCACCGGTGCGGCCTCAGTGAGGTCGGCATCGGCGAAGACGAGTTGCGGCGACTTGCCGCCGAGCTCGAGCGTGCAGCCGATGTGGTTCCTCGCCGCCGCCGCCTGGATCAGCGTGCCGACCTCGGGGCTGCCGGTGAACGAGATGAAATCGATGCCGGGGTGCCTCGCGAGCGCGGCGCCGGCCTCCTCGCCCAAGCCCGAGACGACGTTGAGCGTATCCTCCGGGAAGCCGACCTCGAGCGCGAGCTCGGCGATGCGGATGAGCGAGAGCCCGGCGTCCTCGGCGGGCTTGACGACGCAGGCGTTGCCGCAGGCGAGCGAGGCGCCGACCGAGCGGCCGAAGATCTGGCTCGGATAGTTCCACGGCACGATGTGGCCCGTGACGCCGTGCGGATCGCGCACCACCGCGACCGTATAGCCGGCGAGGAACGGAATGGTCTCGCCGTGCACCTTGTCGGCGGCCGAGCCGTAGAACTCGAAATAGCGCGCCGTCGCGACGATGTCGGCTCGGCCTTGCGAGATCGGCTTGCCGGTGTCCTGGGACTCGAGCGCGCCGAGTTCGTCGACGCGCGCCGCAACCGCCTCGCCGAGCCGCAGCAGCAGCCGGCCGCGCTCCGTCGCCGTCAGCCGGCCCCAAGCGCCGTCGAACGCGGCGCGCGCCGTCTTCACGGCGGCATCGATGTCGGCGGCGCCGGAGCGCGCGATCGCCGCGAAAGGCTTGCCGTCGGACGGGCAGAGCACGTCGATGGTGCGATCGCCCGCGGCGGGGAGGCGCCTGCCGCCGATGACGTTGAGGTGGAGCGGCTTCGCGCCGGCCGGCCGTTCGTCGCGCGCGTTCATGGCGGATCCTCGTGGCGGATCGGCTTTCTATATACCGGGCGGCCGGCAAGGGCAGCCCGCGATCAGGCACGCAGCCGCGCCCGCAGCCACGCGGTCGCCGGGCGCTCGAACAGGCGGTAGACGGCGATCGACACGAGGACGGCTCCCGAAAGCGACAGAAGCACGAAGGTCCACGGCCCGATGAGCCCGGCAAGACCGGCGCGCCAGACGACCTCGCGCCCGGCGCGGATCACGAACGGATGGATGAGGTAGAGCGCGTAGGAAGCGTCGCCGACCGCAGTGCCGGCCCGGGCCAGGCGCCCGCCCGCGCCGTCGCCGCGTCCGAAGGCGAGCGCTGCGACGAGCATCGCCGCCGGAATGCCATAGGCGAGGGCGCGAAAGGCCGTCGCGAGCTCGCCGTGACGCGTCGCCACTGCGACGAGCGTCGCAAGGGCCCCGATGGAAAGGAGCGCGCGCGACACGGGACCGAGGCGGACGCCCTCCGCATAGATGAGCCCGAGCCCCATGCCGTAGACGAATTCGAGGATGATCGGGTCGGTCCAGAACCGCAGCGGCTCCGGCAGCGGCGCGAGCGCACGCCCGATCGCGACGAGCGCCACGAGGACGGCGGCAAGGCCGAGCACCGCGGCGCGCCGCGAGCGTCCGAGCGAGAGCGCGAACAGGGCGTAGAAGAACATCTCATAGTTCAGCGTCCAGCCGAGGCCGTAGAGCGGCTGCACGAGCCCGTCCGGCCGGGTCGCCGGAATGAAGAGATAGGAGGCGACGACATAGGGCCCGCCGAGGAATTCGCGGTTGAGGAATTCCGGCACCGCGAGCGCGATCGCGAGATAGAGCGTGGTTACGGCCCAATAGATCGGCACGATGCGGGCGATGCGGCGGGCGAGAAAGGTCCGGCCGCCGCCTGGGGCCGCAAACAGCGGCGCCGAAGCGTGGACCATGATGAAGCCCGAGATGACGAAGAACACATCGACGCCGGCCTCCCAGGGAAACCCGGTGATCGGCGCGAAGGCGCCGCCGGCGCGCTCGGCAAGTGTCGCGGCGTCGTGCTGCGCGTGCAGCATCGCGACGGACAGCGCCGCGACGGCGCGCAAGATCTGAAGCAGAACGAGCTTGGGCAAGGGAAGGATTCGCGCGACGGCCTGACCGCTCTCGCCTCTTAGCCGACCGGGGCCCCCGCGGCTATGTGGGCGTCCGCAAGCGTCGCCGGGATCGAATCCGTGCCCCGGCCGTTCGGGATGGACCGGCAGAGGAAGAGCTCATGCACATCGTCCTTCTCGGCGACTCGATCTTCGACAACGGCGCCTATGTCCGGCGGGGCGAGCCCGACGTCGTGCGCCAGCTCCGGGACAAGCTGCCGGCCGGAGCGAAAGCGACGCTCGCGGCGGTCGACGGCGCGACGACGGCCGGCGTCGCGCGCCAGCTCGAGCGCCTCCCCGCCGATGCCACCCATCTCGTCGTCAGCGCCGGCGGCAACGACGCCCTCGGCAATATCGGCGTGCTCGAGGATTCGTCGCGCTCGATCGCCGATGCGCTGACGCGGCTTGCCGCGATCGGCGACGGCTTCGGGCGCGGCTATCGCGCCATGCTCGGCTCGGTCCTCGACCGTGGCAGGCCGACGGCGCTCTGCACGATCTACGACCCGCGCTACCCGGACCCGCGCTTGCAGCGCCTCGCCGTCACCGGACTCGCCCTGTTCAACGACGTCATCGCCCGCGCCGCGTTTGCGCACGGCCTGCCGGTGCTCGACCTGCGCCTGATCTGCGACGAGGACGCCGACTTCGCCAACCCGATCGAGCCCTCGGCGCAAGGCGGCGCCAAGATCGCGGCGGCGATCGCCCGGCTCGTCGCCGAGCACGATTTCGCGCGCCGGCGGAGCGAGGTTTTCGTGCGCTGAGGCCGCCGCTTTTCGTGCCCATTCCACCCGGGGCGATCGGCCGCGCTCCGGTCATCGACGCAGCCCCGCGGTTCTGAAATAATTAAGGCGATGAACGAGCCTCGACAGCGCCCGAGCTATCCGAGCTGGAACTACAGCTTCGGCGAGATCGTCGCCGACGGCGCGGTGCACGCGACCGGGGTCGTGCTCGGCCTCGTCGGCTCGGTGCTGCTGGTCCTGTGGGCGGCGGGCTCGGCCGGGACGGTCGAGCTCGCGGCGGTGTTCGTCTACGTGGCTGGGCTCCTCGCCATGCTCGGCTTCTCGGCCGCCTACAACATGTGGCCGGTGTCGCCGACGAAATGGCTGCTGCGCCGCTTCGACCACTCCGCCATCTACGTGATGATCGCCGGCACCTACACGCCGCTGCTCCTGCAGATGAAGGCGAGCGTCGCGACGGTGGCGCTGCTTGCCGGCGTCTGGGCGACGGCGCTCGTCGGCGCCGCCCTCAAGCTCGCCTTTCCGGGCCGGCTCGACCGGATCTCGATCGCGCTCTACCTCGCGCTCGGCTGGAGCGTCGTCGCCGTGTACGATTCGGTGCTGCCGGCGCTGCCCTCCTCGGCCCTTGTCCTGCTCGCGCTCGGCGGCCTGCTCTATTCCGGCGGCGTGATCTTCCACGTCTGGAGCCGGCTGCGATTCCAGAACGCCATCTGGCACGCCTTCGTCCTCGCCGCCGCGGCCTGCCACTGGGGCGCGATCGTCGACTGCATCGTGCTGGCGCGAGCCTAGAGCCGGATGACTTCTCGTCGAGAAGTCATCCCGCTCTACTCTTTGTTCGAGCATGATCTTTTCCGAAAACCCGTCGCCACTTTTCGGGATCATGCTTCAAGCGCGCGCAAAGGCCTCGACCGCGGCACGGCGCGGGATCGGCGCGACGGCGCCGCGGCCGAGCGTCTTCAGCGCCGCCACCGCGTTGGCGTAGGCCGCGGCGCGGAACGGATCGCCGTGCACGAGCCATTCGGCGAGGAACGCGCCGGTGAAGGCGTCACCGGCGCCGGTCGCGTCCACGACCTCGACCTTCTTCGGCGGAACGAGCGCCCGGGCATCCGGCGTCGCGACGAGGGTTCCGTCCCCGCCCATCGTCAAGGCGACGATCCTGCAGCCGAGCCGCAGGTAGAAGTCGGCGATGTCCTCCGGCCGATCGAGACCCGTGAGCTGGCGCGCGTCGTCGATGCTCGGCCGGGCGATGTCGGCGAGCGCCAGCGCCGCGTGGATGACGGCGCGGGCGCGGTCGAGCGGCCACAAGCGAAGCCGCAGATTGGTGTCGTAGCTCACCGCCGTGCCGTTCGCGCGCGCATGCCGGATCGCGGCAAAGCCCGCATCCGCGCAGCTTTCCGAGACGGCCTGGCTGATGCCGGAGAGATGCAGCACCCGCGCCGTCGCGATGCGGTCGAGCGGCAGCTCGTCGGCCCGCACGGTGCTCGCCGCGGAGCCCGCGCGGTAATAGCTGAACAGGTGCCCGTCGGTCCCGTAGGAGATGAAGTAG
>JAJKJG010000170.1 GCA_021154065.1 Methylobacterium sp. | reverse complement strand
GGCGCACGATCTCGCGCAAGGGAATCGAGCCGTCGTCGCGGCGCTGCGGGTTCCAGCCCGTGTCGCGCCCGAGCAGGATCTGAAACACCGAGCCCGACTGGATGACCATCAGGATCGGCGCGATCAGCGCCGACAGCACCGCCTCGATCAACCAGGAGAGCACGAGCCTGAAAGCCCCGCCCGACGCGCGCCGGCCTACGCGGTTGAAGAGCATGAGGATGAGGCCGAACAGCTTGGGCGCCAGCAGGATGCCCATAGTGAGCGCGAACAGCGCCAGGGCGCGCTCCGGGTCGAAGCGCGGCCAGATCGGGAAAAGCGCGAAATCTTTGCTGAAGTATTCCGGTCGGATGTACGTGGTCTGCAAGACGAGCGCGATGCCGACGATGAGCTGGAACAGCCAGAATGGCGACGCCAGGTAGGCCGCGATGCCGGTCGCGAAATGCTGCCGGGTGGCCAGCTTCCATCCGCGCGCGCCGATGACGCGGGTATGCTGCAGGTTGCCTTGGCACCAGCGCCGGTCGCGCGCCGCGAGGTCGATCAGTGAGGGCGGACTTTCCTCGTAGCTGCCGCTTAAGTTCGGCAGCATGTAGACGGTCCAACCGGCCCGGCGGATCAGCGCGGCCTCAACGAAGTCGTGGCTGAGAATGTGGCCGCCGAGCGGCGGGCGGCCCTTCAGGTCCGGCATGCCGCAATGCGCCGCAAACGCCCGCGTGCGGATGATGGCGTTATGGCCCCAGTAGTTGCCGTCGCGGCCCATCCAGGCCGAGAGGCCCGTCGCAATCACCGGCCCCGTCACCCGCGCCGCGAACTGCTGCACGCGTGCGAACAGGGTGTTGCGGTTGATGATGAGCGGCAGCGTCTGGATGATGCCGGCGTCGGGGTCGGCCTCCATGGCGGCGGCGAGGCGCACGATGGTGTCGCCGGTCATCAGGCTGTCGGCGTCGAGCACGAGCATGTGCTCGTAGGCGCCGCCCCAGCGGGTCACGAAGTCGGCGATGTTGCCGGCCTTGCGGTGGTGGTTCTTGGGCCGGTGGCGATAAAAAATCCGCGCCTCGGGGCCGAGCCGTTCGCACAGGGCCAGAAACGCGCGCTCCTCGGCGATCCAGGCCTCCGGGTTGGTCGAATCCGACAGGACGAAATAGTCGAAATGCGCGCCGAGGCCCGTTGCTTCGACCGACTCGCAGATCGCTTGCAGCGCCGCGAAGGTCCGCGCCGTCGACTCGTTGTAGACCGGCATCAGCACGGCGGTGCGCGCGTTCAAAGTCTCCGGCGGCGGCGGAAGCCGGTTCCGACGCATGAGCAGGGCCAAAAAGCCGAGCAGGCCGCTGGTGAAGGCGAGCGCGATCCACGAGAAATTGAGGGTGAAGAGCGCCAGCAACACCCACTGGAGCACCGTCGTGCGGCTGACCGACACCACCTGATACATCTCGCGTGCGCCGTAAGCCGTGAGCAGCGCCGCACCGCCGAAGACGAACATCCGCGCCAGCCACGGCGCGCGGGCGCGCTCGGGCGCGGCGAGCGGACGTTCCTCCGCCTTAGACCAGTGCAGCAGCGATTGCACCGGCATCTCGAGCCGGTGCTCGGGCGGCAGACTCGCTTCACGCAGCGGCGCGGAGAGAGGATGGGCGGGCGTCAAGGCGTCCAACGGTAGAGCCATGTTTCGCTAAGGGGCTTTCCTTCGCTTTCCAAGACGAGGCGCATCTCGCAGGCGTTGTCGTTGCCGGGGTCCAGCTCGAACGCCACGCGCAATGTCTTGCGCTCCGGATAAGGCCAGAGCTTGACGCCCTGAAGGGTTCCAGGACTCGTCGTGAGCGCGGGGCGAAGGTTCGGGATGGACGAGGCCAGCGTATCGCCCGCGAAGTCGACGAAAAAACGGCGGCGGCGTCCGCCCGATCCTTTTCCGATGCGCGTCGCCGCCACCGTGGCGAGCGGCGGGCGCTCGGGCGGCGACCAGCACCAGAACTGCCGGTAGGCGAAGGAGACCTCGCCGCCGGCCGGCATCGGAGCCTTGGGCCGCCAATAGGCGAGGATGTTGTCGTTGACCTCGGACTCGGTCGGGATCTCGATGAGCTGGACGGCGCCCTGGTCCCACTCGCCGATCGGCTCGACCCAGAGACTTGGGCGCTGCTCGAAATGCTGGCCGTCGTCCTGGAATGCGGTGTAATCGCGGTCGCGCTGCAAGAGGCCGAACCCGCGCGGATTGCGGTCGAGGAACGCCGAAATTTGCAGCGTCTCGGGATTGTGCAGGGGCCGCCAGAGCCATTCGCCTTGGCCGTTGAACATCTGCAATCCGGTGGATTTGTAAACCGCGGGCCGCGCGTCGTCGGCGTTGCGCCGATCGTTCGCACCGAACAGATAAGTCGATCCCATGCCGCCGAGGCCAACATGCTCAAGGTTGGCCCGCGGGAACAGGGTCGTCTCCATGTCCACGATGGTCATGTCGCCGGGCCGGATGGTCATGCGGACCGCGCCCGACACGGATTCGGAGTCGATGAGGCCGTAGGCCACGAGCGCCGTGGCGGCGATCGGGGGCCGTTCGAGCCAGAACGCGCGGAACATCGGAATCTCTTCGCCGCGCGTCTCGGCGGGCCGAAGCGTGAGGGCGCGCGCCACGACCCCGAAGTTCTGTCCGCGCGCGAGGGCCCGAAAGAAGGTCGCGCCCTGGACAATGGCGAATTGGGTCGGCTCGCCCCCTCCGAAGTTGTATGAGAGACTGAAGCCCGAAAAGCCCAGATCGGCCACATTCGCCGGAACATTCAGCTTCCCGAAATCGTAGCGGCTTCGGTCGTAGGCGACGCGGCGAACGAGCCCGTCCTCCACGGTGAACAGGGTCACCGGGTTGGAGAAAACGAAGCCCCGGTGCAGGGGCTGCACGACGAAACCGCGGTTCTCGCCGCTCCAGACTAGCACGGAGGGCAACGCCTTGATCGAGACGTATTGCTCATAGGTCAGGCTGGCCAAGGCATCCGGCAGGTCGTTCGGCGGCGGCGCGTAGGGGCGGCGCGCCAGCGTGCGTGCGATCTCCACAACCGCCGCGGGGTCGAACGGCTGCCCGTCGCCGGCTGAACCCTGGATGATCGATTGCGGCGTGACAGGCTGCGCCTGCGCGGCGAAGGGGCCGATGCCGCCCGCCAGCCCGCCGCCGATGATCGCGAGCAAATCGCGGCGACGCGGGCCCGCTGCGCGCGAAAGGTGGGATGCATCCGGGTTGGCCGGCAAAACGCGACTCGCAGTTGAGTTTCGCCGACGACCGTCGTTCGGCGTTCGGCTTCGCTTCTAACACGGTCGCCGAAGAGGGAGAGAAGCTATCGCGGCCTAATGTTCCGGCGCGACCGCGAAATTTCAAGCCGTTTGGAGCCGATTGCGCGTTTTTCCTCAGGATGACATACCCGCGCCCCTGATTTGAGCCTTTGACGAGTTCCGTATGTCCAACGCCTCCGATTCCCGTCGTTCCGAAGCGCGGTCTTGTCTTGCGGTCATCCTGGCGGCCGGGGAGGGCACCCGCATGAAGTCCGCCCGTCCGAAGGTCCTGCACGAGATCGCGGGGCGCTCGATGCTGGCGCACGTCCTGTCCGCCGTGCGGGAGGCCGGCGCCGGCCGGGTCGCCGTCGTGATCGGGCCGGACCGGGACGATGTGGCGCAGGAGGTCCGCCGCGTTGCGCCAGATGCCGAAGTCTTCGTTCAACGCGAGCGGCTCGGCACCGCCCACGCGGTGCTCGCCGCGCGCGACGCGCTGCGCCGCGGCGCAGAGGATGTCGTGGTCGCGTTCGCCGATACCCCGCTCATCCAGGCCGCGACCTTCGCAACCTTGCGAGCGCCGCTCACCGCCGGCGCGGCCGTGGCCGTGCTCGGTTTCGATGCGCGGGACCCGACGGGCTACGGCCGTCTGCTGACGGATGGGGAAAAGCTCCTCGCCATCCGCGAGGAGAAGGACGCCACGCCGCGGGAGCGCGCGGTTACGCTCTGCAACGCGGGACTGATGGCGCTCAACGGCGGCCTCGCGCTTGACCTCCTGGAGCGGATCGACAATCGGAACGGCAAGGGCGAGTTCTATCTGACCGACGCGGTCGCGCTGGCGGTTTCGATGGGCCGCGACGCCGCAGTGGCGGCAGCGCCCGAGGACGAGGTGCGCGGCGTCAACGACCGCGCGCAACTCGCCGAAGCCGAGGCGGTGATGCAAACCCGGCTGCGCCGGGCCGCGATGCTCGATGGCGCAACCTTGATCGCGCCCGAGACCGTGTTCTTCAGCGCCGACACCCGGATTGGGCGCGATGTCCTGATCGAGCCGAACGTCGTGTTCGGCCCTGGCGTCGTGGTCGAGGACGACGCCATCATCCACGCCTTTTCGCATCTGGAGGGTGCGCGGGTGGCGCGAGGAGCAACGATCGGGCCGTTCGCGCGCTTGCGGCCTGGGGCGAAGCTCGGCCCGAAGACCAAGGTCGGCAATTTCGTCGAGATCAAGAACGCCGACCTCGGCCCCGGCGCCAAGGTGAACCACCTCTCCTATGTGGGCGATGCGACAGTCGGCGCTAACGCCAACATCGGAGCCGGCACGATCACGTGCAACTACGACGGTTTCGCCAAGCACCACACTGCAATCGGGGAGGACGCATTCATCGGCACCAACTCGTCTCTCGTCGCGCCCGTGGCGATCGGGGACAGGGCCTACGTCGGCTCGGGCTCCGTCATCACGGCGGACGTGCCCCCGGACGCGCTGGCGCTGGGCCGCGGACGCCAAGCCGTCAAGGAGGGTTGGGCGCGCGCATTCCGGGCCAAAGCGGGCGGCAAACCCTAGAAGATGTCGCCGGAACCGGGATTCGCGGCGGCGCGTTAGCCGAGACCTGAGAGGTTCTCGATGAGCGCGCGCATCTGTCTCTTGACCGTAGTTTCCACAGCCGTCCTTACCGTTGCGGCCCTGGCTCAAACCGCCGATGAGCAGACGCGGCCTCCGGAAATTCTCGTCACCGCGAAGGACGGACCGCCGCGCTGCGAGCCGCAGGAATTGCGCGTCCCCGCTGACGCCCACATCGATCTGCGCATTCAGAACCAGGGCGGACGCTCCGTGGTGGTGCGTGCGCCCGATCTTTTCGGGAGCGACCGCGTCCGCGGCGCGACCAACGCGACGAAGGAGGGCGACGGCTATATGGTCGCCGGCCACCACAACGGGCAGATGATCGTCCACACGCCCCCGCAGGGGCAGTACCGCTTCGCCTGCGCCGACCAGGGCGCAGTGGCCGGCGAGATGGCCGGCACGCTCGTCACCGTCAAATCGATGCTTCCCGGCGCCATGGCACCCCCAAAGCCGAGCGACGCGCCCCAGCCCGACCGGAAGTAGGCGCGGAGCTACGCCCCCGTCTCGACGGTCGACCCCGCGGCGTCAACGCCGCCCTGCCTGATAAGAAATCGCGGGCGGGTCAAGGTTGCCGCGACAAACGGTTCTGAATTTTTCCTGAACGGGGGTGGCGTTCAAGGCGCATGGCTGGCATGCGGACTAAGGAAAACATCTGTTTTGTAATAAGTTAAGGAGGTTTTCGCTCCATCCGACGCAATTTTGCGAAGCGCAGCATCTCCCACCCGGCGGGCAAAGGCCTATATGATGCATATCATTCGCCGCAACCAACCATAACAACGCCGGCGATAGGAGAGCGCCCCGACGGAGGTGTCATGGATTGGAACAGGAGGACTCCATGCCCTCGTCCCTCGATCAGACGGTCGTCATTCGCAAGCTGCGGACGGGCGAGAGCGATCTGTATCGCGACTTTCTGCTGAGCCTCGATGCGGAAACGCGCCGCAGCCGCTTCTGCGGCGGTGTCAGCGACGCCTACCTCGGCCAGCACGCGCAACGTGTCTTCTCCTCGGGCGCTCTGCTGTACGGCTGCTTCCAGGACGGCCGACTGTGCGGCGCGGCGGAATTGCACGCCGCCGCGCCCGGCGAGCCTGCCGAAGCGGCCTTCGTGGTCTCGCCCGATGTGCAGCACCACGGCATCGGCACTGCGCTCCTCGATGCGGTGGTGCTCGCAGCACGCAACCGCAACCATCCGGTGATCCGCGTCACATGCCTGCGCAGCAACGAGGCAATGCAGCGGCTGGCTCAGAAGGCCGATGCCCGCCTGGTCCTCAGTTACGACGAGGCGGCGGGTGAGATTCACGCACCCCGGCCGACCGCGCTGTCGTGGCTGCGCGAAGCTTTCGTCGACACCTTGGACACCGTCATCTACACCATGCGCTGGCCGCTCAAGGAGACCCAGACGGCTTAAGTCAGGCGTCCGCCCACAGACGCAGCAGGTTGGCGGCGCATTTCGACAGCAGGTCGAACTCGCGCGTCTTGCCCATTTGCTCGAAGAGGCCGCGGCGCGCGCTCTCCAGATCGAACAACAGCTCGCGTCGGCTCGCGTCGCGAATAAAGCTCTGCGCCCAACCGACCGCGACCAGGCGCTCGCCCCGCGTCACGGGCGCGACCCGGTGCAGCGCGGTCGCGGGATAGACGACCATGTGGCCGGCCGGGAGCTTGAGGTCATCTTCGCCCGCCGCGGACTCGATCACGAGTTCGCCGCCTGCGTAAGCCTCGGGGTCACTGAGAAACAGCGTGAACGACACGTCCGTGCGCAACCCGTCCATGAGCGGGTTGTCGACGTGCGCGCCGTAGGTCTGGCCGGGGCCGTAGCGGCTGAACAGCAGCGGCGTCAGCGCCCTGGGGCGCGCCGCCAGCGCAAACAGATCGTTGCCCCGGATGGCGGTCTCGACCCGCTCGCGCAGGAGGCGCAGGGTCGCGCTCTCGCGCGCCTGCTCGTTGTCCTTTACGAGCCGGGCGCTCCAGCCCGCCGTGCGCGCGCCGTCCTCGAACCGCATCCCCGCGAGCGTGGCGCGAACGTCGGCGAGTGCTTCGGGCGTCAAGACATCGGCGATGACGATTTGCATGGGCGAAATCCGGTCGCGTCTCGATTGAGCGGCTCAGAGGTTGATTCCGATTTTCGGCAACAACCAGACCGTGACGCCGTAGAGCGCCATGGTCAGAGCGCACGATGCGCCGAGCGCGATCCAGAACCCGACGCCCTGCCGCAGCATGGCCGGGAGGGCCAGGAACATCGGTAGGGAGGGCAGAACCAACCAGAACGTCGACTCGGCGTGAGCGGCGATCCGCTCCACGTCCGACGTGTCCCGCCACAGCCATAGGATGGCGAGGACGGAGACCAGCGGGAGAGACGCGATCAGTCCGCCGAGGCCGGGACTGCGGCGCGCCGCTTCGGAAACGATCATCACGATCACGCCGGAGAGCGCCGCCTTGAGGATGAGGTAAGCCATGGGCCTCGCGATCCGAAACCGGGACGCCGTCCGAAATCCCGCTTGATCCCGCGCCCTGTAGCAGATAGCTAAGTGCCTGAAAACCCTTGTAGTTTTCAATCATTCTAAACTGCGGGCCGCGGCGGCCTTGAACCGCCCGAAGGAGATCGCCATGAAACGACGCAAGGTTTGGGTCGGCCTCGGCACGGCCGTTCTCGTCACGTCTCAAGTCGCTGCGCACGAGGAAGCGCTCCCCGCGCCGGACGCCGCTGTTCGCGTGGATCGCAGCGGCTCCTCGCTCAAGGTCGCGCAAGGGCCGGGCGGCCACGGGGCCGTTCACATCGCCAGGGCGGGTGGCGATGGCGGGGAAGCGGACGAGGGCGGTGCGGCGCAAAAGGACTATGACGCCAAGCTGCCGCCGGCCTTGCGCTTCTACCGCGACATCGAATTGATCCGCGGCCATCTCCTTGTCGGCGACGAACTGGTGCGCGCGGGCCGCTGGGCGGAGGCGCTGCCGCATTTCCTGCACCCGTCGGAAGAAATCTACGGCAAGATCCGCAACGACCTCAGAACCTACGATGTCGCCCCGTTCGAGGCGACGATGAAGTCGCTGGCGCAAACCGTGAAAGCCAAGAACGAGGCCGCCTACCGCACGGCCTTCACGGCGCTGGAGGAGCGGCTCGCCGCCGCCGACAAGGGGGCGCGCGCTAAGGAGCAGAACTGGCCCGCCTTCGCCGTCGATGCCGTGCTCGAACTGCTGCGCACCGCGACCAACGAATACGAGGAGGCGGTCGAGGACGGGCGCATCGCCGAAGCGGTCGAGTACCAGGACTCGCGCGGCTTCGTCTGGCAGGCCGAAAGGCTCTTCGACAGCGTCGCCGACGATCTCAAGCAAAAGAACGCCGAGGCCGTCAAAGCCGCAAAGGACGGCTTCGATGCGCTGAAAAAGGCGTGGCCGGGCCCCATCCCTCCCCAGAAGCCCGTGAAGGCATACGGGGAGGTTTTGGCCGACGTATCCAAGATCGAGCTGCAACTGGGGCGGTTCAAATAGGATGCTGCGAGGCC
>JAJKJG010000169.1 GCA_021154065.1 Methylobacterium sp. | reverse complement strand
TAGGCGAGGATCTGCTGCATGCGCAGCGACCATTGCTGGTCCCAGGGGCGCGGCAGGCCAAGGGCCTCGTTCCAGGCCGGCAGCTGCACGGCGCGGGCGCGGGCATTCCTCGACAGCGTCACGGCGAGCATCTCGAGCAGGATGCGGTGGACGTTGTTCTCGGGCTGCGGCTCGGTCAGGCCGAGCGAGTTCACCTGCACGCCGTAGCGGAAGATGCGCTTCTTCGGGTCGTCGATGCCGTAGCGCTCGTTGAGGATCTCGTCCCACAGCGCCGCGAAGGCGCGCATCTTGCAGATCTCGGTGACGAAGCGCAGCCCGGCGTTGACGAAGAAAGAGATGCGGCCGGCCGCCTCCGCAAAGGTCTTGTCCTCGATCCCGCCCGACGCGCGCACGGTGTCGAGCACGGCGCAGGCGGTCGCGAGCGCGAAGGACAGCTCCTGGACCGGCGTCGCGCCTGCCTCCTGCAGATGGTAGGAGCAGACGTTCATCGGGTTCCACTTCGGCATCTCGCCGGTCGTGAACAGGATCACGTCCTTGGTCAGCCGCATCGAGGGCGCCGGCGGGAAGACGTAGGTGCCGCGGGAGAGATATTCCTTGACGATGTCGTTCTGGGTCGTGCCCTGAAGGCCTGAGCGCGGCGCGCCCTGCTCGTCCGCGACCGCGATGTAGAGCGCGAGCAGCCACGGCGCCGTCGCGTTGATCGTCATCGAGGTGTTCATGGTCTCGAGCGGGATGGCGTCGAACAGCGCCCGCATGTCGCCGATATGGGCGATCGAGACGCCGACCTTGCCGACCTCGCCGCGGGAAAGCTCGTGGTCGGGGTCGTAGCCGGTCTGCGTCGGCAGGTCGAAGGCGACCGACAGCCCGGTCTGGCCGCGCGACAGGTTCGAGCGGTAGAGCGCGTTCGAATCCGCCGCCGTCGAGTGCCCCGCATAGGTGCGGAAGATCCAGGGCTTGTCGCGCTTCGGGCCGGTGTCTTCCATCCGCTCTCTCATCGCGCTGCCGCCGCCCTTTTGCAATGCAGCATGGTAGCTGAGCGTTCCGCCTCCGTCACGGTCGGTCCGCGTGCCGGAGGTAAAGCAGGTCGTCTGCCCGAGCGCCGGCATGCGGGCGTCAGCCTGTTCTCCTTGGCCTGCCCTGCCTCGAAAGCCAGGGATGCGATAAGCCAAGCGCCGAATCCACCGCGCCCGTCGGGCCATGCCGTTCCCCCTCGACCGCGGTCGCTGTACCGTTGCCGCAGGAGGCCGGCCAGCGCCGAAGCGGCAGGGCGAACCGGGCCGGGAGCTTGCGCGTTGTCCGAACGTCGATGTTGCGATGCAGCATCGGCGCCGGTAGTCTCACCAGAACTCCGATCCGAGCGAGGCCACTCCATGGCGGTCCAGGCGCTGCGAACTTCCGACAAGCCGCCGAGGTCGGCCGGCCCGAAGGACCTCTACGAGCTCGGCGAGATCCCGCCGCTCGGGCACGTCCCGGAGAAGATGTACGCCTGGGCGATCCGCAAGGAGCGCCACGGCCCGCCCGAGGAGGCGATGCAGGTCGAGGTGGTGCCGACCTGGCCGATCGGCGACGACGAGGTGCTCGTCCTCGTGATGGCGGCCGGCGTCAACTACAACGGCGTCTGGGCGGCGCTCGGCCAGCCGGTCTCGACGCTCGACGTGCACAAGCAGCCCTACCACGTTGCCGGCTCCGACGCCTCCGGCATCGTCTGGGCGGTCGGCGCCAAGGTGAAGCGCTGGAAGGTCGGCGACGAGGTCGTCGTTCATTGCAACCAGGACGACGGCGACGACGAGGAGTGTAACGGCGGCGACCCGATGTTCTCGACCTCGCAGCGCATCTGGGGCTACGAGACGCCGGACGGCTCCTTCGCGCAGTTCTGCCGCGTGCAGTCGCGCCAGCTGATGGCGCGGCCGCGCCACCTCACCTGGGAGGAATCGGCCTGCTACACGCTGACGCTCGCGACCGCCTACCGCATGCTCTTCGGCCACCAGGGCCATCGCCTCAGGCCGGGCGACAACGTCCTGGTCTGGGGCGCGTCGGGGGGGCTCGGCGTCTTCGGCGTGCAGCTCTGCGCGGCGTCCGGCGCCAACGCCATCGGCATCATCTCGGACGAGTCGAAGCGCGACTACGTCATGCAGCTTGGCGCCAGGGGCGCGATCAACCGCAAGGACTTCAACTGCTGGGGCCAGCTGCCGAAGGTCAACTCGCCGGAGTACAACGAGTGGACCAAGGAGGCGCGCAAGTTCGGCAAGGCGATCTGGGACATCACGGCTAAGAAGGACGTCGACATCGTCTTCGAGCATCCGGGCGAGCAGACCTTCCCGGTCTCGACGCTGGTCGTGAAGCGCGGCGGCATGGTGGTGTTCTGCGCCGGCACCTCGGGCTTCAACATCACCTTCGACGCGCGCTACGTCTGGATGCGGCAGAAGCGCATCCAGGGCTCGCACTTCGCCCACCTCAAGCAGGCCGCGGCCGCGAACCAGTTCGTCATCGACCGCCGCATCGACCCGTGCATGTCCGAGGTCTTCCCCTGGGAGAAGATCCCGCTCGCCCACACCAAGATGTGGAAGAACCAGCACGCGCCGGGAAACATGGCGGTGCTCGTCAACGCGCCGCGCACGGGCCTGCGGACGTTCGACGATGTGATCGAGGCGGCGGGCTGAAGATGCGCGTAAAGGCGGCCTGACGGGTCGACAGTCGAGCTCGCATGACCCATGCTGAGGGCGAGCCGCGATCAACGCGGCGCCGCGCCGTCAAAGCGCACGCTGGGAGGATTCCATGAGGCTTCGGATCTCGCGCGCGGCCGGGCTCGGTGCCGCGCTTGCGGCGCTGCCGCTATTCGCGTTTTCGACCGCCGCGCAGCTCGCGGTGTCGTCGAACGACAACAAGGCCGTGCTGGTGAACGGCGTCAACACCGTGCCGGAGAACCCTGCCGAGGACACGGTCACCGTCATCGATCTTTCCGCCTCGCCGCCGAAGGTCGTGGGCGAGGTCAAGGCGCCGTCGAGCGTCGTCGGGCCGCCGCAGAACGTCGCCATCACGCCGGACGAGGGACTAGCCCTCGTGTCCTCGAACCAGAAGCTCGATCCGGCCGACCCGAAGAAGCTCGTCGCCGACAACCGGCTCTCGGTCATCGACCTGAAGGCGAACCCGCCGGCCGTGATCGCGACCCTCGAGCTCGGCCTCGCGCCCGCCGGCATCGGCATGAACCGCGCCGGCAATCTCGCTCTCGTCGCAAACCGCGGCGAGGGCACGGTGTCGGTGCTGACCATCTCGGGGAAAACGGTGACCGCGGCCGGCAAGGTCGATTTCGGCAACAAGACCTCAGGGCCGTCGAGCGTCGCGTTCTCGCCTGACGGCAAGACGGCCCTCGTCACCCGCGACGGCGACCACAAGATCTCGGTGCTGTCGGTCGAGGGCACCAAGGTCGAGGACACGAAGCGCACCATGACCGGCGGCATCCGTCCCTACGCGATCGAGATCAGCCCCAAGGGCGACGTCGCGGTCGTCGTGAACCAGGGCGGCGGCACCGGCGACATCGACACCATCAACGTCATCGACCTGAAGGGCAAGGCGCCGCGCATCGTGCACACGATCGACGTCGGACAGATCGTCGAGGCCGTGGCGTTCTCGGACGACGGCGGCTTCGTCGCCGTGACGGCGCAGGACGGCTCGAACCGGCCGCCGAACCACCCCTTCTACGGCGAGGCGAGCCTCGCGGCCGTGTTCGGCGTCAACGGCACCACGCTGACCAAGGTCGCCGAGGCGCGGATCGGCAAATGGAGCCAAGGCATCGCCTGGAGCCGCGACGGCAAAACCCTCCTCGCGCAGAACATGGTCGAGAAGTCGCTCTCGGTGCTCGCCTTCGATGGCAAGACCCTGAAGGTCACCGGCGAGATCAAGCTCAGCGGCGCGCCGGAAGGCCTGCGCACGGCGGCGCGGTAGCTCGCCGCCGAAGAGGAGCATCATGGCGGCTGCCTGACACGGCTCACGCCGCCGGCGCGATCACCCCCTTGCCGGTCGTCTGCGTGTCGAACAGGCGGTAGGCTTCCTCGGCCTCCTCGAGCCGCCAGCGGTGCGTGAAGATGCGCTCGGCGGCGATGCCGCGCTCGGCGATGAAGCGCGCGCAGTCGGCCTGGCCGACGGTCGAGAAGGTCCAGGAGCCGATCAGCGTCACCTGACGGCGCAGCAGGTCGGCGCTGACGTCGAGGGTGACGGTGTCGCCCTCGCCGACGAAGCAGGCCTTGCCCCAGGTGCGCACGCAGCGCACCGCCTGCCGGCGCGCCAGCGGCGAGGACGAGGCGTCGAGCGACAGGTCGGCGCCGAGCCCGCCGGTGAGGTCGCGGATGGCGTGCACGGGATCGGCGACGGCCGCCGGGTCAATCGTCGCCGCCGCGCCGAACTCCGCGGCGCGGGCGAGGCGCTCGGGGCTCGTGTCGAGCGCGATCACCCGCGCTCCCATGGCGCTCGCGAGCTGCGTCGCTGCGAGCCCGACCGGTCCCTGGCCGAAGATCGCGATGGTGTCGTCGCCCTGGAGGCCCAAACGATGCAGCGCCCCCCAGGCGGTGCCGGTGCCGCAGGAGATCGCGGCGCCGGTCTCGAAGGAGAGCTCGTCCGGCAGCGGCACGAGGGTGCGGGCCGGGCATTTCATGAAAGGCGCATGGGCGCCGTGCCCGGTGACACCGTAGACCTCGGCGACGCCCTCGACGCAGAGCTGCATCCAGCCGGTCGCGCAGTGCCGGCAGACGCCGCAGCCGCGGTAGTGATGCTGCATCACCCGCATCCCGACCCGCGCCTGCCGCTCGGGCACGCCGGCCCCGACGGCGGCGACGACGCCGCAGGGCTCGTGCCCGGCGACCACCGGCCCGCCGCTGCTCTTGAAGCCGAGCGCGGCGGCGCCGCCGGCAGCGCGGTAGAATTTGAGATCGCTGCCGCACATGCCGGAAGCCTTGATCTCGATCACGACCTCGCCCGGACCGGGGGCGGGATCGGGAAAATCGAGGATCTCGACCCGCCGGTCGCCGGCCAGCACCACGCCCTTCATGCGTCCCGCTCCGTCGATCTCGTCCGCGCGCCAATGTACGCCGCGCGAGGGCAAGCGACCAAGCGCATGCGAGGGGCTACAGCGGCGCCTTGCGCACCTCGGCGAACTGCTCGTCGCGGATCCGCAGCTTGTGCAGGCGGCGCTTCTTTGCCGCGATCACGGTGCCGTTGATCTCGCCGCCATAGAGGAAGATCGCGGCGAGGATGTAGAGGAAGACGAGCGTCAGCATCGCCGTCGCGAGGCCGCCATACATCGAGGCGTAGGCGCCGGGGTAGTATTCGAGATAGCGCCCGAAGAGAACGCCGCCGAAGATCCACAGGACGAGCGTCACCACGACCCCGGGGAAGATCCGCCGCCATGGGCGGCGGCCGGCCGGGATGAGCTTATGGGCGATGATCAGCCCGGCGACGATGAGCACGCTCGCGACGCCGAAGCGCGCGAAATCGACGATCCAGCCGAGCGGCTCGAGCTTCGGCAGCCAGTAGAGCAGGCCGCGCCAGATCAGCGGCCCGAGCACGACCAGGATCGCGAAGCCGAGCATCACGAAGGCACCGCCGATCACGAAGCCGATCGATTCGAGCCGCGTGAACCACCAGGCCCGCGTCTCGCGGATGCCGTAGGCGCGGTTGAGGCCGACCCGCAGGCTCTCGACCCCGCTCGAGGAGAAATAGAGCGCGAAGGCGGCGCCGAGGGTCAGGATGTCGCGGCGCTGCTCGGTCAGCACGCGATGCACCTCGGCGGCGATCGGCTCGCCGACCTCCGTCGGCCACGCCTCGAGGATGATGTCGGTCGCCTCGTCGGCGAGCGAGCCGGTGCCGAAGAAGCTCGCGAGCGAGGTCACGAGGATCAGGAACGGGAACAGCGACAAGAGGATCGAGAGCGCGATGTGGCTCGCGATCGCCCACCCGTCATGCAGGAGGAAGCGGCCAGAGGCGATCTTTGCGACCGCGAGAAGAGTGCTGAAGCGCGGCACGCGGCTCAGATGCCGCAAGGGCGGCGGCGAGGCAAGGCGGCCGAGCGAGCTCCCTTCCTCCTCCGCGGGTTACCAGATTCACACAGGCCGGCTTCTCGCTCCTCCCTCCCCCCGCTCGGCGAAGCCGAGTGGCGGGGAGGGGTAGGGGTGGGGGGTGGCTGGGCGAGGCGCGAGGGCGACGAGGATGACGCGGCGATTGCGCCAGGGCAGCCATCGACAGCCGCGCCTTATGGTCGAGGAAGCGCCCCCCCACCCCGCTCGGGCTTCGCCCGAGCCGGCCCTCCCCGCCACTCGCTTCGCGAGCGGGGGGAGGGAGATGCGCGCCGCCGACCTTCAATGTGTGAATGTCGTAACCCCTGCCGCGAAGGAGGTCGCGGCTTCGCCTTTGCGGGTTGCTCGCCATGGCCTGGCGTGGTTCCTGGCCGGCCATGCCCCCGCCCTCGACAGCGAATCCTCCGATGCCCCACAGCGATCCGACCTCTTTCATGGTTCATGAGCTCTCGGCCGCCATCCAGGCGAGGCGCCTTTCGCCGATCGACGTCGTCGAAGCTTATCTGGCGCGCATCGAGGCGCGCGACCCCAAGCTTCAGGCTTTCGTTGCGGTCTATGCCGCGGACGCGCGGCTCGCGGCGGAGGCCGCCGACAAGGCGATCCGCTCCGGCCATTCCGTGGGGCCGTTGCACGGCATCCCGATCGCCTTGAAGGACCTAATCGAGATCGAGGGGAAGACCGTCAGCGGCGGCTGCGAGGCTTGGCGCAACCGCAAGGCCGCGCGCACCGCGACGCTCGCCCGGCGCCTCGTCGCACAGGGCATGATCGTGCTCGGCAAGACCCATACGGTCGAGTTCGCCATGGGCGGCTGGGGCACGAACGCGCGCCTCGGCACGCCGTGGAATCCGTGGGACCCGCAACGCAAACGCACGCCGGGAGGGTCGAGCAGCGGCTCGGGCGTCGCCGTCGCCGCGGGCCTCGTCCCGTGGGCGGTCGGCACCGATACCGGCGGCTCGGTGCGGCTCCCCGCCTCCTGGTGCGGCATCACCGGGCTCAAGACCACGATCGGGCGCGTCAGCACCTACGGCGTTCTGCCCTTGAGCCCGACGCTCGACACGCCCGGCCCGATGACGCGCTCGGTCGAGGACGCGGCGCTGCTCTACGCCGCCATGCAGGGCCCCGACCCGCTCGACCCCCGCACCGAGCGGCTGCCCTATGCCGACCCCCTGCCGATGCTGAAGCGCGGGCTGCGCGGGTTCCGCCTCGCCCGCATGCCGGATCACGAGCGCGGCTTCGCCTCGCCGGATGTGCTTGCCGCCTGTGACGCCTCGCTCGTCGAGCTCGAGCGGCTCGGGGCCGAGATCGTCGCCATCGACCTGCCCTTCGGCTTCGCCGACGTCGCGGCGCTGAACCTGCGCATCATGGCGGCCGAGAGCTACGCGATCCGGCACGAGCTCGTCGACGATGCCGGCGCACCGCTCGATGAGCATGTTCGCCCGCGCATTGCCGCCGGCCGCGCCGTCACGGCGCAAGCCTATCTCGAGGCGCTGCAGCAGCGCGACGCGATGAAGCTCGAGTTCGCCGCGGCGCTCGATGGCATCGACGCCCTCTTGACGCCGACCACCATGACGACGGCGCTGCCGCTGGATGAGGTCGACCAGACCAAGGCGCCGGCCCACTACACCCGCTTCGGCAACTTCCTGGACCTCTGCGCCCTGGCCTTGCCGAACGGCTTTGCCGGCGACGGGCTCCCGACCTCGCTCCAGGTCGTCTGCCGCGCCTATGACGAGGCGACGGCGCTTCGCATCGGCTGGGCCTACCAGAACGCGACGGATTACCACCGGCGTTTCCCACCCGAATAGACGGCGCGGCGGCAAGCGACGCCTCGTGCCCGCTGACGCCCGGTTGAACCGCGCGGCCCGGCGTGGTTCCTGGCCAGCCATGCTTTCGCCCTCGACGCTCGCCCGCCTCGCGCCGCCGCTGTTCGTGTTCCTGTGGGCGACGGGCTTCATCGCCGCTCGGCTCGTGATCCCCTATGCCGACCCGCTGACCTTCCTCGTCCTACGGTACGTCCTCGCCGCGATCCTCCTCGGGCTGATCGCGCTCGCCGCCCGCGCGCCGTGGCCGACGGCGGCGCGCGGCTGGCGCAACGGCATGATCGCCGGGATGCTGATCCATGGCGGCTATCTCGGCGCCGTGTTCTGGTCGATCAAGCACGGGCTGCCGGCCGGCATCTCGGCGCTCATTGCCGGCTTGCAGCCGCTCGTCACCGGCATGCTCGTCGGCCCGCTCATCGGCGAGCGGGTCTCGGCGCGGCGCTGGCTCGGCATCGCGGTCGGCTTTCTCGGCACGGCGCTCGTCATCGCGCCGAAGCTCGGTGCTGCCGGCGGCTTCTCGGCCCTCCCGGTCACGGTTTGCTTCCTCGGCACGGTCTCGATCACGCTTGGCACGATCTGGCAGAAGCGCACCGCCGCGGCGGTCGATCTGCGCACCAACGCGGTGGCGCAATTCGTCGGCGCGGCGCTCGCCACCCTGCCGGTGGCGCTGATCCTCGAGAACGGCCGGCTCGAGCCGGCGCCCGAGCTCTTCATCGGCCTGACCTGGTCGGTCGTCGCGCTCTCGATCGGCGCCATCGGGCTTCTGCTGGTGCTGATCCGGCGCGGCGCCGTCGCCGGCGTCGCCGCGCTCCTCTATCTCGTGCCGCCGGTCGCGGCGCTGATCGCCTATGTGCTCTTCGGCGAGACCCTGTCACCGGTGCAGATCCTCGGCATGCTGGTCGCGGCGGCGGGCGTCGCGATCGCGAGCCGCGCCTGACCGAATGGGGATCAACATGGCCGCCGCGCGAGTTTATGCTGCACCGCACAGCGATGGGAGCTTCGCATGACCGCCGCCGCCGCCTCCGCTGCCGGGCCGGACCTGATCTCGCTCGCCGACGCGGCCGCGAAGGACGCCGCCGCGCTCGTTGCCGAGGCGCGCCGGCGGGTGCGGGCGAAGGTCGTCGCCGACGGCCGCATTTCGGCCGAGCGGCTCGAGGCCGAGCAGCACGCGGCGCACGGGCTCGCCTGGCTCGCGACCTACGCCGAGGCGATCCGCGAGATGGCGGCGTATGCCCGCCGCCTCTCGGGCGAGGGCCGCTTCGGGGAGACCGAGGACCTCCTCGTGCGCATCGGCATCGGCGAATACCTCGACCAGATCTTCGGCGGCATCCCGATGAGCCAGGGCGAGATGGTGCGCCCGCACGCGCTCGGCCTCTCGGGCCGCGACCTCGCCCGCTACCGCACCGAGGCGGTCGAGACGCTGATCGAGACCGGCAACACGGCCGAGAGCCGCGCCCGCCTCGTCGCTCTCATCCGCGCCGGCCAGGGCGCCCCGACGATCGGTGATTCCGGGCTCGAC
>JAJKJG010000168.1 GCA_021154065.1 Methylobacterium sp. | reverse complement strand
GCGAGCATCCACTCGAAGGGGGCGAAGGGTTTCGTGGCGCCGTGACCGCTCTTCATCTTACCCTTAGCTCTTAAGCCGCGCGACGACGTCGCTGAGCGGCAACAGCTCGCGCTCGCCCGTGGCGCGGCGCTTCAGTTCGACCTTGCCCTCGGCCAGGCTCTTCGGCCCAACCACGATCTGCCAAGGGATGCCGACGAGGTCGGCGGTGGCGAACTTCGCGCCGGGGCGCTCGTCGCGGTCGTCGTAGAGCACGTCGAAGCCGGCGCCTTCCAGGGCGAGATAAAGATCCTGGCAGGCCGCGTCGGTGGCGCCGTCGCCGGCTTTCAGGTTCAAGAGCATGGCGTCGAAGGGCGCGACCGGCTCCGGCCAGACGATGCCGTTCGCGTCATGGCTCGCTTCGATGATCGCAGCCACGAGCCGGGTCGGGCCGATGCCGTAGGAGCCCATGTGGACCGTGTGCTCCTGGCCGTCCGGCCCCATGACGCGGGCGCCCATCGGCTCCGAGTACTTCGTGCCGAAATAGAAAATGTGCCCGACCTCGATGCCCCGCGCCGAAACTTTTTTGTCGTCGGGCAGGCCGGCGAACGCCGCCTCGTCATGCTTTTCCGAGGTCGCGGCGTAAAGGGAGGTCCACCGATCCACAATGCGCTGCAGCCCTTCGGCGTCGTCGAAATCGGTGTCGGGCGGCGGGACGGCGAAGTCGAGGTAGTCCTTATGACAGAACACCTCGCTCTCGCCCGTGGAGGCCAGGATGATGAATTCGTGGCTCATGTCGCCGCCAATCGGTCCGGATTCGGCGCGCATGGGAATCGATTGGAGCCCCAGGCGCGCGAAAGTCCGCAAGTAGGCGACGAACATTTTGTTGTAGGAATGGCGCGCGCCGGCCTGATCGAGGTCGAACGAATAGGCGTCCTTCATCAGGAACTCGCGCGAGCGCATGGCGCCGAAGCGCGGCCGGACCTCGTCGCGGAACTTCCACTGGATGTGGTAGAGGTTGAGCGGCAGGTCCTTGTAGGAGCGCACGTAAGCACGGAAGATGTCCGTGACCATCTCCTCGTTGGTCGGGCCGAACAGCATCTCGCGCTCGTGCCGGTCGCGGATGCGCAGCATCTCCTTGCCGTAAGCCTCGTAACGCCCGGACTCGCGCCACAGCTCCGCCGATTGGATGGTCGGCATCAGGATCTCGATCGCGCCGGAGCGGTTCTGCTCCTCGCGGACAATGGCGTTGATCTTGTTCAGCACCTTCAGGCCGAGCGGCAGCCACGAATAGATGCCTGCCGCCTGCTGCCGGATGAGGCCCGCGCGCAACATGAGACGGTGTGAGACGATGTCAGCCTCTTTCGGCGTCTCACGCAGAATGGGCAGGAAATAGCGGCTCGAACGCATGGCGCGCCTTCTAGGGTCGGAGCATGCGGCCGTCGCGCGCCGCCGGGCGATTCTGATGCGGCACACAACACATCCGCTCGGGAAAAGACAAGCCGAATGGCGGGACGATGCGGCTCCGCAAGGCCGAAGGTGCCTAATCTCTAGCCGCCTTGAGGAAAAAACAGTCTTTCGCTGCACAAAACGAATGACAAACGTTGCGCATCCCTCTATACAACGTTTCCATCGAAGCGCTTGAATGCCCTTGTTTTCGGGCGATCATGGCGGTCCGAGTCTCGGGAGGGGATCAAGCCCAGAAGAGCCGACTAAAGTCGGCTGCGAAACGTTCAGGGTTCAACGACCCGGAAGGCGGAAAGGCAAGGCAAACGCCTTGCCTTTCCGTTTTTTAGAGACCCGCCAAGGGCAAGGCGGCGACGGCGAGCACAAAGACGACATCCGCGACGACCGTCGTCCAGATCGCTTTCTCGTTCAGGCCCGCTGCCGACGGTGCGCTCGGCTCGCTGCCCGCGACGATCTCACCCACAGCCGCTTGGCTACGCACGCCGAACGGCAACACCGCAAACAGCAACGTCCACCACACCACGAAGTAGAGGGAGACCGCGCCGGCGATCGTCAGGTCGAACCCTCTGACCGCGACCGCGATGGCCGCGGCCGTCAGGATCAGGACAAGCGCCACGGTCGCGAAGAACGAAGCTGCGACCCGTCTTAACAGCGTCATGGGCGTGCGGTCCTCACGCCTGCTCCAGTTCCACCAACGTGCCGCAGAAATCCTTGGGGTGCAGAAACAGCACAGGCTTGCCGTGCGCACCGGTCTTCGGCTCGCCGGAGCCGAGGACACGCGCGCCGCTCGAGACAAGCCGGTCGCGCGCCGCCCTAATATCGTCGACCTCGTAGCAGACGTGGTGAATGCCGCCGCTCGGGTTCTTGTCGAGAAACCCGGCGATCGGCGAGCCGTCGCCGAGCGGCTCCAGCAGTTCGATTTTCGTGTTCGGCAAATTGATGAACACGACCGTCACGCCATGCTCAGGCTGCGGCAAGGGCGCGGACACGTCGGCGCCAAGCGTGTCGCGGTACATGCGCGAAGCCGCCGCAAGGTCCTGCACCGCGATGGCGACGTGATTCAGCCGGCCGATCATCCCTGTCCTCCTGGCGTTTGGTCGGCGCCCTCATACCTCGACGATAAGGACATGGCACGTGGGCTTCTTGCCCCATGCCTGTTGAACGGCGGCCCGCACTGCCCGCTCGACGGCGTTCTCAACCGTTTCGGGATCGCGGCGCTTCGATCGCGACAAGCCGTCGAGCGTTTGGCCGACCGTGTCGGCGATACGCTCGAGAATCGACTCGCCCTGCCGCGTGACGCTCGGCAGGCCCACCGCATCCACGACCGGATCGCCGGCGATCTCTCCCCGCTTGTCAATCGCAATAGCGACCGAGACGACGCCAGCGAACGCCCACCGGCGCCGCTCGGGGATTGCTCGATCACCGGCACCGATCAGGATGTCGCCGTCCTTGTAGAGGCGTCCCGTGGGCACGTCGTCCACAATCTCGGGCTTGCCCGGCGCGAACCGCACGACTGTGCCGTTGCGGGCCTTCACGACAATCGGCACGCCTTGCGCCTTGGCGAAGGCGGCGTGCTCCGCCAGATGCACGTCTTCTCCATGCGCCGGAACGGCGATGCGCGGTCGCGTCCAGCGATACATGGCGGCCAGTTCGTCCTGGCGGGGATGGCCCGAGACGTGGACTAGATCGGTTCGATCCGTGATGACATCGATCCCCCGCCGGACCAGATCGTTCATGATCTGACCGACTCCCCGCTCGTTGCCCGGAATGACGCGCGAGGAGAAGATGACCTTGTCGCCGGGCGAAAGCGCAATCTCGGGATGCTCGTTCGATGCGATGCGCGCGAGGGCGGCGCGCGGCTCGCCTTGCGATCCGGTCAATAGGGCCACGACTTTGTCGCGGGGCAGATAGCCGTAGACCTCGGGCCTGCGGAATTCAGGCAAATCGTCCAGGTAGCCGCACTCGGACGCGACCTGAACGACCCGGTCCATCGCCCGCCCGACCACCACGACCTCGCGGCCGCAAGCTCGCGCGGACTCGGCGACCGCGCGGAGGCGCGCCACGTTCGAGGCGAACGTCGTCACCGCCACGCGATGCGGCGCATCCGCGACGAGTTCTGCGAGGCGCTTGGCGACCTCTGACTCGCTTGGGCTGCGCCCGTCCCTAACCACGTTCGTGGAGTCGCACACCAGCGCAAGAACGCCTTCGTCGCCGAGCCGACTGAAGACGGTTTCCGACGTCGTGTCGCCGAGATACGGCGTGTCATCCAGCTTCCAATCGCCTGTGTGGAGCACAAGGCCCAGCGGCGTTCGGATCGCGAGGGCGTTCGATTCCGGGATCGAGTGCGCGACCGGCACATACTCGACCTCGAACGGCCCGAGCGTCAGGCGCTGGCCAGCCGCGACCTCCCGTAGGTCGACCTTGGGCGCGCCCGGTTCCGACAACCGGCGGGTTTCGAGAAGCCCGATCGCGAACCGCGTCGCGTAAACCGGAACACGCAAGCGCGGCCACAGCTCGGCCAGCGCGCCGATGTGATCTTCATGGGCATGCGTGATCAGGATGCCGAGGAGATTGCGACGCTCGTCTTCGAGGAAGCGCAGGTCCGGGAACATCAGGTCGACGCCCGGCATGTGCTCCTCGCTCGCGAAGCCCATGCCGCAGTCCACCAAAACCCATTGCCGGCGGTCCTCCGGCCCAAAGCCGTAAAGAGCGGCGTTCATGCCGATCTCGCCGAGACCGCCGAGCGGCACGAAGACAAGCTCGTCCTGCGAAGAGGCCATTCGTTTCACCTTGCCAGCGTGGTTGACCGATCGGCCAAGCCGAGTCGCAAATGAGGAAAGTAAAGGTCGCCGGCGTCGATGAGCTCCAGGTCGGACGCGGTCTGCAGTTTCAGACGTCCGACCGGGTCGAGCCCGGCGAACCGGCCGCTCCGCTCGCCCGACGGCAGACGCACCGTCACGGGTTCGCCGAGCCCGGCCGCCCGCCGCATCCACTCGCGGCGGATCGGGGTGAAGCGGTCGGCCGGCGCGCCCGCAGCTGCCGACCGCCACGCCTCTAAGCGCTTGGCGAAGGCATGTGCGAGCGCGGAGAACAGTTTCTCGATTTCAAGGTGAGGAGCCACTGAACGCAGCGCCGTTGCGGGGTACGGCGTGTCATCCGGCGCGGCCGAGACGTTCACGCCGAAGCCGACAACAAGCGCAAACGCGCGCATCTCGCTTAAATGATGCGCTTCGAGAAGCAGGCCCGCGACTTTGGCGCTCCCAAGAAGAAGGTCGTTCGGCCACTTCAACGCAAGATGTGGCGCAGCGCCCCTTGCGACATCCGATACGGTCTCATGCAGCGCCACGCCAGCGACAAATCCAAGCTGTGGGGCCAGAAGCGGTTCGCAGGGATCAATCAGGAGGAGGCTGGCGTAAAGATTGCCCTCCGGCGAGACCCATGAACGCCCCTGGCGTCCCCTCCCGGCAGTCTGTCGCCTGGCGGTGACCCAGAGCCGTCCCGGATCGCCGCGCCGCGCCGCCGCGAGTGCGTCGTCGTTCGTCGAAGCGGTCGCGTCGAGTGCAATGAGCCGATAACCGGCTGCTTCGATCTCCGGCGGCAAAGGCACGCTAGAACGCGGATAAGGATCTCGCCGCGATCGCGGCCGTGTCGACCAGCGGCGCCGGGATCAGCCAGAAGACGAGGACCACGAACGTCGAAACCGCGAGCACGACCTGCACACCCGCCGACATCGGCTCGAAGGCGGCTTGCGGCTCATCGAAGTACATGATCTTGACGACGCGAACGTAGTAGTAGGCGCCGATCACGCTGGTGACGACGCCGATGACCGCAAGCGTCACCAACCCGGCCCGGATCGCCGCCGCGAACACGTAGAACTTGGCGAAGAATCCCGCGAGCGGCGGGATGCCGGCGAGCGAGAACAGCATCGCGGCGAAGCAGAAGGCCAGAACCGGATGGGTCCGGGCCAAGCCTGAGAGATCGTCGATGTTTTCGAACATGACGCCTCGCCGGCACATGGCGAGAATGCAGGCGAAGCCTCCAAGGGTCATGGCGAGATAGATGGCCATGTAGACAATAACGCCCTGGATGCCCTCTGCCGTGCCGGCCGCCAGACGAATGAGCGCATAACCGACGTTGCCGATCGATGAATAAGCCATCAGCCGCTTGATGTTGCGTTGGCCGATGGCGGCAAACGAGCCGAGCAGCATCGAGGCGATCGCGATGAAGATGATGATCTGCTGCCACTGCCCCAAAATGTTGGGGAACGCGCCCATGAACACGCGCACCGTCATCGCCATGGCGGCGACCTTCGGGGCGGATGAGAAGAAGGCCGTCACGGGCGTGGGAGCGCCCTCATAGACATCGGGCGTCCACATGTGGAACGGCACCGCCGAGATCTTGAAGGCGACGCCGGCCGCGACGAACACGAGACCGAGAACGACGCCCGTCTCCGCCGGACTGCGCAACGCCGTCGCGATGCCGGGAAAGGCGACCGTGCCGGTGAAGCCGTAAACCAGCGAGGCCCCATAGAGGAGCATGCCGGATGACAGCGCGCCGAGCACGAAGTACTTCAGGCCCGCCTCGGTCGAGCGCAGATTGTCGCGGTGGAACGAGGCGATGACGTAGGCGGACAGGCTTTGCAGTTCGAGGCCGAGGTAAAGCCCGATGAGGTCGTTGGCCGAGACCATCATGAGCATCCCGATGGTCGAGAGCAGGATCAGGATCGGGTACTCGAAACGGTCGATGCCTTCGCGGCGCAGGTAGTCGGTCGAGAGGGCGATGGTCGCCGCCGATCCGAGCAGGACCAGAAGCTTCATGTATTTGGCGAAGCCGTCCACGATAAACGAGCCGCCCATAGTGATGGTGCGGCTGGCGGGGAGGATCAGAACGGCGACGAGGGCGACGAAGAGGAGCGCCAGCGCGCCGATGGTCACCAAAGCCGCCGACCGCTCGCCGCGATAGGCCCCGAACAGAATGAGCACGAGGACGCCAACCGCAAGGATGATCTCCGGCAGCGCCGGACCGAAGGCGGGGGCGGTGACGATCGGGTTCATCGCGGACCTCAGTGAAGGGGCAGAGCGGCAGTTTTGGTCAGCGACATGGCGGCCTGGTAACCCTGGATCAAGGAATCGGTCGAGGCCGCGAAGCTGTCGAGGATCGGACCGGGTTTCACGCCATAAAAGATCACCAGGATCACGAGCGGAGCCAGAATGGCGATCTCGCGCCTGTTGAGGTCGGCGATTCCT
>JAJKJG010000167.1 GCA_021154065.1 Methylobacterium sp. | reverse complement strand
GCAGGATCAACACTGCGAAAGCTCCCAGCCAGTCCCGGGCCGTGGCTCGGCGCGCCGGAACGGGATTCCGCCTTCGCGTCACGAGATCGCCGGCACGGCGGCGGATTCCCGCCGGAACAGCATCACGTCGTGCTTGGGCGGCCGGGCTGCATAATAACCCGGAAACGTCGCCGGCCGTTCCGGCGATGAAGGCGCGGGCATCGCCCCGACAGCGCCGGAAACCTGGATCACGGCTCCGCGTCCGTCATGGACGTTCGGGCAAGGGCTCCGCCAGAAGCCGGTTTTTCACCAGCCAGCGCACGCCGCGCAGCCATGTCTCGTCCGTGTTGCCGCGGATGTCGACCTGTCCGCCGCGGACGAATTTCCCGTCCCTCACGTCCTTGATCTCGACTGCGAAGCTCAGGATGAGGTTCGACGTCTTCTGGATCACGCCGGTCACGGCGAGGTCCGCGCCGAGATCGCGCGCGATGTCGTCGGCGCAGCCGTTGCATTTCGACAAGGGTGATTTGTCGCCGATCGTTGCGGCTTTCGGCGTAAGGTCGGCGAGGTCCAACTGATCGGATTGCGCCAAAAGACGCTTCAACTCGGCGCTGGCCAGCGCGAGGCGGCGGGTCTGGTCCGCACGCTCGCCGCGCTCGCTCTCCTGGCTCGTATCGACAAGCTCGAGATCGAACACGGCAGCCTTCATGGGACGCGCCTGCGCCGCCGTAGCGGAGCAGATCGCAGCCGTCAGAAGTAAGGCGCGAAAACGCATCATGAATGCTCGCCCGGCGAGCTTGTCATGGCGAAGCGCTGCGACGCAAGCCGATCGCATCTTGCGATCCGCTTCCATCTTCGCGGTTGAAGCGTTCGGGGCGATGTTGGTACCCTTGCGACGGTGCGCTCCATGGGTTCCTCCGTCGCCACCTTTCGCGCCGCGGCCGCGGCGGCGGGAGTTTTTTTGTCACTGACCATCGTCGCTGCTGCGGAACCTGCGATCCGAGAGGTGCGCATCGGGATGATCGCCCGGAAGCCGCCGCCGCCGCCGACGTTCAGCTTCGACGCCGTTCCCGAGGACGAGGGGTTCGCGGGCGCGCGCGTCGCCATCAAGGAAAACAACACCACGGGCGCCTTCACAGGGCGGCGATACGTTCTGGACGAGGCCCCGCTGAAAGAGGGCGAGCCGCCGGCCGAGACCGCCCGCAAACTGATCGAAGGCGGCGCCGGCTTCCTGCTTGTGAATCTGCCGGCCGACGATCTCATCGGCGTCGCCGACGCCGTGCGGGGCCGCGACGCCATCGTTTTCAACGTCGGCGCACCGGACGACCGGCTGCGCGGCGCCGACTGCCGCGCCAACGTATTCCACATCGCCCCGAGCCGGGCCATGCTGACAGACGCTCTGGCGCAATTCCTCGCCTTCAAGCGCTGGCGCAAGCTGTTCCTCATCGTCGGCCCGAAAGCCGGGGATAAGCTCTACGCCGAGGCGATGCAGCGATCGGCGCGCAAGTTCGGCCTTGCGGTCGGCGCCGAAAAGACGTGGGAGTTCGGCCCCCTCGTCCAGACCAAGGGCGACAGCCCCGCGCAGGCGGACGCGCTCGTGTTCACCCGCGGCGCCGACTACGATATGGCGGTCGTGGCGGATGAAGCCGGGGATTTCGGCGACTACATCCCCTATCGGACGTGGGACCCGCGTCCGGTCGGCGGAACCCAAGGTCTCGTGCCGTCCTCCTGGCATGCGACCCACGAAGCATGGGGAGCGGCGCAGTTGCAGAACCGCTTCCGCCGGGCGGCGCAGCGGGTCATGCGGCCGATCGACTACCAGGCCTGGGTTGCGGTTCGCGCGGTCGGGGAGGCGACGACTCGGCTGCCGGACGCCGGCCCCAAGGACGCCGGCCGCTTCATGCTGGGCGAATCCTTCGATTTGGCCGCCTTCAAGGGTGTGGCGCTGAGTTTCCGGCCCTGGGACCTGCAACTGCGCCAGCCGATTCTGCTTGCCCAGCCGCGCGCTCTCGTGTCCGTTGCGCCGGAGGCCGGCTTCCTCCACCAGCGCACCCCTCTCGATACGCTGGGCTTCGATCAGCCGGAAACCGCATGCCGATGGCGCTGACGGAAAGGACGGTTCGTTGGCTGCGCCGTGCGGCCGTGGCTGCGTCGGCGGCTCTTGCGCTCTTGGGCCTGACGGCCTCGGCGCTGGCCTATACCATCTACGTCTCGAACGAGAAGGACAACACCGTCACGATCATCGACTCGAATACGCTTCAGGTGACGAACACCTTGAAGGTCGGCCGACGGCCGCGGGGGATCGCCCTCGGCAAGGACGGCAAGCTCCTCTATGTCTGCGTCGGCGACGATGACGGCATCGAGGTCATCGACACGGCTTCGATGAGCGTCGTGCGCACCTTGCGGTCGGGGCCCGACCCGGAATTGTTGACGCTCCATCCGTCAGGCAATCCGCTCTACGTCGCCAACGAGGACGACAATCAGGTCACGGTCCTCGACGTCGAGCAGAACAGGGTCATCGCCGAGATCCCGGTCGGCGTGGAGCCAGAGGGCATGGGCATCAGTCCGGACGGCAAGCTCCTCGTCAACACCTCCGAGACCACCAACATGGCCCATTTCATCGATACCGCGACCTACAAGATCATCGACAACGTGCTTGTCGGGGCGCGGCCGCGCTACGCGGAGTTCACCGCCGATGGCAAGAAACTTTATGTGACGGCCGAAGTCGGGGGCACCGTGACGGTGATCGACGCCGCGACCCGCAAGGTCGCGAAGACGCTCTCGTTCAAAATCCCCGGCGTGAATCCGGAAGCGATCCAACCGGTCGGGACCGCCATCACGAAGGACGGCAAGAAGGTCTTCGTCATGCTCGGGCCCGCCAACCGCGTAGCGATCGTCAACGGCGACACGGACGAAGTCGAGAAATACCTCCTCGTCGGTCAGCGCGTCTGGCATGCGGCCTTCACGCCTGACGAGAAGCTGCTCGTCACCACCAACGGAAGCTCGAATGACGTCTCCGTCATCGACGTGGAGAGCCTCAAGGTGGTCAAGTCGATCGGCGTCGGCCGTTATCCATGGGGCGTGGTCGTCGGGCCTTGACGATGGGCGCGGGTCTTTCCGTCATGTCGTCTGAAAGCGCCGAACCGGCCGTTGCGGGGGCGGCTGGGCCTGCGCTCGAAATCCGCGGCGTCAGCCATTGGTTCGGCGCGCGCCAAGCGCTCGCCGACGTGTCGCTGACCGTGCCGCAAGGCCGCTTCGTGGCGCTGCTCGGCCCCAACGGCGCCGGCAAGACCACCCTGTTCTCGCTCGTGACCCGGCTCTACGGCACCACGACCGGAGCCATCCTCATCTTCGGGCATGACCTCAACCGAGCGCCGTCGCTGGCCCTGGCCGAACTCGGCGTCGTGTTCCAGGCCCGCACGCTCGACCAGGACCTGACGGTGCGCCAGAACCTCGCCTACCACGCGGCGCTGCACGGCATGGCGGGCGGGGAGGCGCGTGCCCGCATCGAGGGCCTGCTGGCCCGCATCGGCCTCTTCGACCGCGCGGACGACAAGGTGCGGACACTCTCGGGCGGGCAGGCGCGACGGGTCGAGATTGCGCGGGCGCTCGTGCATTTTCCGCGGCTACTTCTGCTCGACGAGCCGGCCGTCGGGCTCGATCTCGCGGCCCGCGCCGGAATCGTCGCCCTTGTGCGGGCCCTCGTCCGTGACGAGGGCCTCTCGGCCCTTTGGGCGACGCATCTCTTCGACGAAATCGAGCCGCAAGACGGCGTGTTTCTGCTGCACCATGCCCGGATCATCGCTCGCGGAGAGGCGGGGGAGATCGCCGCGGCGAGCGCCGGATCGCTCGAAGCCGCCTTCCGCGCGCTGACGGACTCCAACCCCGGAGGCGAGGCATGACCGCTGCCGCGATTGCCCGCCGCCGTCTCGGTCTTTCGGGCTATGCGATCTGCCTCGCCGGAATCGCCGCGCGCGAACTCCTGCGGTTAGTGCATCAGCGGGAGCGGTTCCTCGCCGCCCTGGTGCGGCCGCTCGTCTGGCTGTTCATCTTCGCGGCCGGCTTCCGCAACGTGCTCGGGGTGTCGATCATTCCGCCCTACGAGACCTATGTTCTCTATGAAGTGTACGTGACGCCGGGGCTGGCCGTCATGATCCAGCTCTTCAACGGCATGCAATCGTCGCTCTCGATGGTCTATGACCGCGAGGTCGGCTCCATGCGCGTGCTGCTCACGAGCCCGTTTCCGCGCTGGTCGCTGCTGTTCGCCAAGCTCGTGGCCGGCGTGGCCGTCTCCCTCATCCAGGTCTACGTGTTTCTCGCCGTCGCCGGCCTTATGGAGGTCGATGTTCCGCCCGCCGGGTATCTTTCTGCGCTGCCCGCCTTCATGCTCGCCGGGCTGATGCTCGGCGCGATCGGCCTGTTTCTCTCCTCGCTCGTGCGCCAGCTCGAGAACTTCGCCAGCGTGATGAATTTCGTCATCTTCCCGATGTTCTTCGCGTCCTCCGCTCTGTACCCGCTGTGGCGGATTCGGGAGTCGAGCGAGCCGCTGTACCTCGTCTGCCTCGCCAATCCCTTCACGCACGCCGTTGAACTCGTTCGGCACGCGCTCTACGGCTCCTTCGAGCCGACTGCGTTCACGGTCGCAGCCGCAACGACCGTGGCGTTCTTCATCCTTGCGGCGCTGGCCTACGATCCGGGACGCGGGCTGATGGCGCGACGCGGCGGACCCAAGGAGGAGGCGCAATGAGGCGGAGGGCGGTTTTGCTCTACGCGCTCGCCTGCCTGGCCGTGGCCGGCGCCGCAGGCGCGCAGCCGCGCTCCGATCCGGATTGGCCTTGCGTGCAGCGCAAGGTGCCGGCCATCACGGCCGGAGCTGTCTGGAGCGGGCCCGATGTCGCGTCGGCCCTGAACGATTGGAGCAAGGACGCCGAGGCGGCGGCGCTCGCCCAAAAGCTCGCGTCCCGCCGCACCCCGATCGGCGAGGCCGATCGGATGATCGATGAGTTCGCCAGAGGCAAAGGTCCCGAGAAAGCCGAGCGGCTCACGCGCGTCTTCGCCGGGGTGCTCGACCTCATCAATACGGAACGCGACCGCATCCTGCACGGCATCGAGCGCTACGCCCGCGGTCAGCGCCAGCTCGCCGATCGCATCCGCGACGAGGGCGACCAGATCAGCGCCATCAAGGACTCGCCGACCGCAACGGAAACGAAAGAGCTTCACGAACTCGAAAGCCGGTTCGCCTGGGACAAGCGCATCTTCGAGGAGCGCAGGCAGTCGCTCGCCTTCGTGTGCGAGACCCCCGTTCTCCTCGAGCAGCGTGTCTTCGAGATCGCACGCCACATCCAGGAGCGTCTCTCATAGGCTGCGATCAACCGAGCCGATGCAAAATCATGGGGAGCAATCGATGCGTGGCGTTCTGCTGATGGGAATCGCCGCGTTCATGGCGACGCCGACGCTTGCCGCCGGCGAGCGGATCCGCTTCTGGAACCTGACGGCGAACACGATCACGCATTTCCATCTCGCCCCGGCGGGGACGAACCGCTACGGCCCGGACCAATGCGCCAACGATCGCGACCGGACCGTGGATCATGACGAGCGCCTCCGGATCACTGGCCTTCCGCCCGGCCGCTACGATGCGAAACTCCAGGACAATACAGGCCGGGTCTGCGTCGTCACGAACATCGACATCAAGGACGGCGACGTGTTCTCCATCGAGGAGAGCGATCTGACGGACTGCCGCAAGCCGTAAGCCGGCCCTGCCGCCCCTTTCCGTACTGGATCTTGCGCCTGTTCCTCTCGGGGGCCACGCCGGCCGAGGCGCTGCGCAATACCCTTGACCTGGCCCAGCACGCCGAGCGCTGGAGCTATCGCCGATACCGGCGGGAGGCAGCTTCGCGCGCTTGATGGTAGCGTGCGAAGCTGACCTGGATGGCTAGGCAGCCCGCCGGGGCTGACGTCCCTTGTCCTGAGCCGTATCACCGCCCTGCTTCAGAGCGGAGGTCGCCTCCTCGATGCGCTGCTTGGCATCCAGGGCGGCTTCGGCCGAGAGTTGAGACAGCCGGGCCTGGCCATCGAAGAACCTCTGCGCCTCGCGCTGGATCAGGTCGATGTTGACGTCCAGCAGCTGCTGCGGCGAGCGCACCGACAGGAGCCGCGTCAGGCTCTCCGTCCGCTCCTGTGCGGCCTGCTGCGCCAGTTGGAAGACCTCCCGCCAGATCGCCTGGTAGCGCATCGCCAGCCCGGTGTTGGCCTGCGCGACAGCCGTCATGCCTGCGGCCGCGCTCTGGACCCTTCGGGTCACGTCCGAGAAGGAGGACAGGCCGAAGTCTGTCGCTTTCTGAGCCATCTGGGCCGCCGTGCCGACCCCGCTCCGAACCGCGTCCCGGGCCGTCTCGGCAACGCGACGGGGCGCGTCCGTGCTGACCCGGACGACGTTGCCGATGCTCTCGGCGGCTTGCCGCACGGTCTCGACCCGCTCGCGCTCTTGGCGCGCGACGGCCTCGGCCTTTTCACGCTCTTCCCGCGCGGCGGCCCGGCGCTCCTCGGCCTC
>JAJKJG010000166.1 GCA_021154065.1 Methylobacterium sp. | reverse complement strand
TCCAGAATAAGTGTTTCCGCTCCTCAGGGATCGCGCACGGGAACCTCCCGCGCTCCCATTTCGGCCGCCCCTGCAGCCACATCGCTGCTTCACGTAACGCACGCCTTACAGCGCCTCTGGGCTGACCAGAATTCCGTCCTCGTCGCTGTAGAGGTATGCGCCGGGATTGAATGTAACGCCTCCGAACTCGACTGGAATGTCAGCCTCTCCGGCGCTGGTTTTTGTGCTCTTGCGAGGGTTCGTTCCAAGCGCCTTGACGCCGAGGTCGAGACCTCCGATCGCGATGCTGTCCCGGATTGCGCCGTGAACGACGACGCCGGCCCAACCGTTCGCAACACCCAAGCCGGCGATGACGTCGCCCACGAGCGCGCAGTGCAGCGATCCGCCGCCGTCGATCACCAGGACGCAGCCCTCGCCCGGCTCGGACAGGATGCGCTTCAGCAGGGCGTTGTCCTTATGGCAGCGCACCGTGCGGACGCGGCCGTGAAAGCGCGCGCGCCCACCGAAATCGCGAAACTGCAGATCGCAGGATTGGACTAGCGTCTCGTGGGCGTCGACGAGGTCGGCGGTCGCGTGCATAGTCCATTTCACCTTCTGAGAATCGCGATTGCGTGTCGGTCCGAACACCGTACACACGGCCGCTGACGCGGCCTGTGGCGGATTGCTCTTCTCTTACTCGGCCGGGCTTGGCGCTGGGGCCGCTCGCATCTGGTCGCGCCCGATCCAGAACACCAGCAAGCATCCGATGGCAGTCAGTGCGCAGAGCGGCAGCAGAGCCATGGGAAAGCTGCCCGTTTTCTCGCGCAGCACCCCAATGACCGACGTGATCGCGCCGGTGCCGAGGTGCGCCAGCGTATTGATCGCGGCGATCCCAGCCGCTGCCGCGGCGGGGGGCAGCGTCTCGGTCGCGAGCGCAAAGAACGGTCCCTTGATGGCGTAGTTGCCGAGCAGCACCAGCGACAGCAGCACCAGTGTGACAATCAGCGACCCCGTGAGCAGCGTGCACGCGAGGCTGAGCGAGGTCAGGGCCAGAGGAAGAGCCGTGCTCCAGATGCGCTCGCCGCTCTTGTCGGCTCGCAGGCCCCAGAAGATCATGAACACCGAGGCGATGCCGAACGGGATCATGTTCAGCAAGCCGGTTTCCATGTTGCCCAAGCCGAAGCTCTTCAGGATCTGCGGCATCCACAGCGACAGCGTGTTGCTGGTGGCCGAACTGCCGGAGTAGATGATCGCCAACACCAAGACGTATTTGTTGGTCAGCACGGACCAGATGGAGCCGTGCCCGGAGTGGCCGGCGGAGGCGAGTTGCCGCTCCGCCTCCAGGCGGCCCTCCAGCCAGGTTTTCTGCTCGGCGGTCAGGAACCGCGCCTCCGCGGGCCGGCTCGGCAGCATCGCCAGCGCCGCAAGGCCGAGCAGGACGGCGGGGATCGACTCCGCGATGAGCAGCCATTGCCAGCCGCGCAGCCCCGCCGCCCCGTCCAGCGTCAACAGCGCCGCCGACAAGGGCGAACCGAAGAAGCTCGACAGCGGGATGGCGACCATGAACATGGCCACGATGCGGGCGCGGTAGGCCTTCGGGAACCAGTAGGTCAGGTAGAGGATCACGCCGGGGAAGAAGCCGGCCTCGGCCGCGCCGAGCAGGAAGCGGGCGACGGAGAACGAGACGGCGCCGGTCACGAAGGCGGAGCCGATGCCCACCAAGCCCCAGGTGATCATGATGCGCGCGATCCAGAGCCGCGCCCCCACCTTTTCCATGGCCAGGTTGCTCGGCACCTCGAACAGCACATAGGCCACGAAGAACAGGCCGCCGCCGATGCCGAAGGCCGCGGCGGACAAGCCCAGGTCCCTGTTCATGGTCAGCGCCGCGAAGCCGACGTTCACGCGGTCGACGTAGGAGATGAAATAGCAGAGGACCAGGAACGGGATGAGGCGCAGCCCCACCTTTCGCATCGTCTCGTTCTCGACGGCGGGCCTCTCCGAGGCGGGGGCGGCTGCGCCGTGCGGCAGGGTTACGGCCATCGCTTCTCTCCTTGGCGGTCGAGGCGGTCGGAAATCGAGCCTCAGCGTTTATGTTGACTTTCTCGGCCCCCGCAGCCGCCCTCACGCATTGAAGCGGAACAGCGAGGCGGCGTTCGGGCCCAAAATGCGGTCCCGCTCGGCGGCGTCCGGGACCAACGTATTGAGAAATGCCCTGTTCTTGGCGAAGGTTTGGGTCTTTTCGAATTGCGTGTGGGGCCAATCGCTGCCCCAGACCAGCCGCTCGAGGCCGAGCGCGTCGCGCAGCAGGGGATAGGCCGCCGTCGCGTTGCGTTCGCCTGCCCCGTCTCCGCCATTCCGGTACGGGGCCGACAGCTTGACCCAGGTCCGGCCCCGCGAGCCCGTCGACAAAAGATAGCGGAACCCCGGATCATCGACGCCGAGCATCGCGTCCGGCCGGCCGAAATGATCCACGACCACAGTAACGCCGCTTCGCAGGAGCGGACCGACAACGCCCTCCAGGTCGCGCGCCTCGCGGTGCACCTCGACCTGCCATCCAAGATCCGCGACGGCGTTGAGAAAGGCGGGCCAAGGCTCTGCGTCGAAAGCCGGAATGGGCAGGCCGACAAGGTTGAGCCGCAGGCCGACCACCCCGGCGATGCCGAGCGCGGCAAGTTCTTCCTTGCTCGCCGCGGGCTCGACCACGGCGATCCCCCGCAGACGGTCCCGCGCCGTCCGCAACCCGTCGAGCAGAAAGCTGTTGTCCGTGCCCAAAAAACTCGGCTGCACGAGGACGCCGTGCGTGATTCCGTTGGCGTCGAGCCTGGCGAGATAATCGGTCAGGGTCGCGTCGTAATCCGGAGCGTAACGGCGCACGTCGGCGAGCTTGAGGCCGCGTTTAAAAATATGGGCGTGGGTGTCGATCGCCGGCTCGGGCCGTTGCGCCCGCGCCGGCCAACCCGCCGCGGTGCTGACTGCAGCCATGCCAGCCGATCCGATCAACATCTCGCGGCGCGTCATCCCAGCGCGGCGCAAACGGTTTTTCGGCCGGCTCTCTCGCGGTGGAATTTCGCAGATCGGCATCGCGGTCTCCAAGGAGGCTGCAGGTCAGGCATCCACGAGCGAGATTATCATTCTATACTGCGCCTAGGCACCGATTGTCACCCGACACCCCTACGGTTGACCCCCACTTCCGCGCTTCCTAGTGTGCGGCGCTCCTGATCGGGCGTGCCGGTCGCGCCTGGTGGATGCTGCTTTGCCCATGCCGCCCCCGCTCCCCCCTCTCGATCCCGCTCTCGCCGAGGCCGCCCGGACCTCCGCCGCGTGGCCGTTCGAGGAGGCCAAAAAGCTCGTTCAGCGCCTGGAGCGCATCGGCAAGGGCGACGCCCTGTTTGCGACCGGCTATGGGCCGTCCGGCTTGCCGCACATCGGCACGTTTGGAGAGGTCGCGCGCACCAGCATGGTGCGCCATGCCTTCCGGGTGCTGACGGGCGACTCAATCCCGACGCGGCTTGTCGCCTTTTCGGACGACATGGACGGGCTGCGAAAGGTGCCGGACAACATCCCGAACAAGGACCTCGTGGCCGAGCACCTTGGTAAACCCCTGACCCAGGTGCCCGATCCGTTCGGCACGCACGCGAGTTTCGGGCATCACAACACCGCGCGCCTGCAGGGTTTTCTCGACCGGTTCGGCTTCGACTACGAGTTCCTCTCCGCGACGGAGTGCTACCGCTCAGGGCGGTTCGACCAGGCGCTGCTCACCGTCCTCGACCGCTACGACGCCGTGATGGCGATCATGCTGCCCTCGCTTCGCGCGGAGCGTCAGCAGACCTACTCGCCGTTCCTGCCCGTCCATCCCCGGACCGGGCACGTCATGCAGGTTCCTATCGATGAAGTGCGGCGCGAGGCCGGAACCATCGTCTGGCGCGATCCGGACACGGGCGAGCGGTTCGAGACGCCGGTGACGGGCGGCCGCGCCAAGCTGCAATGGAAGCCGGATTGGGCCATGCGCTGGCTGGCGCTCGGCATCGACTACGAGATGGCCGGAAAAGACCTGATCGACAGCGTAAAACTCTCGGGCGAGATCGTGAGGGCGCTCGGCGGCGCGCCGCCGGAGGGGTTCAACTACGAGCTCTTTCTCGACGAAAAGGGCCAGAAAATCTCGAAGTCGAAGGGGAACGGCCTCACGATCGAGGAGTGGCTCGCCTACGGCACGCCGGAGAGTCTGTCTCTGTTCATGTACGCCAAGCCGCGCGAGGCCAAGCGGCTCTCCTTCGACGTGATCCCGCGCACCGTCGACGACTACCTGACGTTTCTGGAAAAATATCCGGGCCAGGACGCCAAGACCAAGCTCGGCAACCCGGCCTGGCACATCCATGACGGCGCGCCGCCCCCGCCGGAACTCGTCTCTTCGGATGGTCAGGGCAAGTCCGGCGCGACGATCTCCTTCGCCATGCTGCTCAACCTCGTCGCCGTGGCGAACTCCGAGGAGCCCGGTGTCCTCTGGGGATTCATCCGCCGCTACGCGCCCGGCGCATCGCCCGCAACGCACCCCCGCCTCGACCGCCTCGTCCGCCGTGCGGTGCGCTACTTCCACGACTTCGTGCGGCCCGCAAAAGTCTACCGCCTGCCGAACGAGGCGGAGCGGGCGGCGCTGACCGAATTGTCGGACGCGCTCGCGCCCCTGAACGGCTCGACCGATGCCGAGGCGTTGCAGGCCGTCGTCTACGAGGTTGGGCGCAAGCATTTCCCCGATGTGTCCGGCAAGTCGAAAAGCCCGGACGGGCGGCCCGGCGTGTCGCAAGCTTGGTTCGCCACGCTCTACCAGATTCTGCTCGGGCAGGAGCGGGGACCCCGCTTCGGCTCCTTCGTCGCCCTCTACGGCGTCGCCGAGACGCGCGCCCTGATCGCCCAAGCGCTCGCGGGCGACCTCGCGCGCGAGCCCGAGACGTTTCTGAAAGCGCGCGAGCGGCCCGCGGCCGAGTAGGCTCGAAAAATTACTGCCGCGCCCACCTCACGCGCGCGATCCAGGCGATCTCGGCCACCGGGATCAGGCGGTGGGCGGGCTCGGGG
>JAJKJG010000165.1 GCA_021154065.1 Methylobacterium sp. | reverse complement strand
GACACCACGTCCATGCGCGCCAGCATCTGGTCGAGCGACTCCCAGTAGGTCGCCTCCAGCTCCTCTTCGATGCGCGCCGCGACGCGGCGGCGATTGTGGTAGTGGATCGAGAGCCCGAACGCCTTGGCGCGACGCGCCAGCGCTTGCCCGATGCGGCCCATGCCGACGATGCCGAGCCGCTTGCCCGTCACGCGGTGGCCGAGCATCCAGGTCGGCGACCAGCCGGCCCAGTCTTCGTCCGGGATGACGCGCGCGCCCTCCGCGAGGCGGCGGGCGACGGCGAGGATGAGCGCGACCGTCATGTCGGCCGTGTCTTCGGTCAGCACGCCCGGCGTGTTGGTGACCGTGATGCCGCGCGCCAGCGCCGCCTGCACGTCGATGTTGTCGACGCCGTTGCCGAAGTTGGCGATCAGTTTGAGGTTCGGACCGGCCTGGGCGAGGATCGAGGCGTCGATCTCGTCGGTGACGGTCGGCACGAGCACGTCGGCGGTTTTCGCCGCTTCGATCAACTCCGCCGGGGACATCGGCTTGTCGTCGAGGTTGAGCCGGGCGTCGAACAACTCGCGCATGCGCGTCTCGACCACGTCCGGCAGGCGGCTGGTGACGACGATGAGCGGCCTCTTCTTCATTCGCGGCGTTCCCACGGTCGCGCTCGGACCACCCGAGCTTCACGGTGCAACAGTCACGCTCGGAGTCGCCCGAGCGTCGCAGAACAGCAGTCTCGCTCGGACTCACCGAGCTTCACGGAGCCTTAACCCTATCGCGGCCACAGATGGCGACAAGCCGCCTCATGGCGGCGCTTGCATGGCCTCTCTAGCAGAGGCGAAACAGAACACAATCGCGAGGGTGAGGCGAGCCATGCGCACGGCGACCCGACGCAGGAATTTTGGCGAAGCTCGCGGCGCGCGGGGGCGTCTGCGCGCGCTCGGATTCGCCGCGGCTCTCCTCGGCCCGCTGGTCGCCGCGCCCGCCCTGGCCGCCCCGGCGGGCGGCGATGTCGGGGCCGGCAAGGTCACGGGCCTCCCCGTGCCCCGGTTCGTGAGCCTCAAGACCGACCGCATCAACCTGCGCGAGGGACCTTCGAAGGACAACCGGACGGCCTGGGTGTTCCAGCGCGCCGGACTGCCCGTCGAGATCGTCGCCGAGTTCGAGACGTGGCGGCGCATCCGCGACGCCGAGGGCACGGAGGGCTGGGTGCTGCATTCGCTCCTGTCCGGGCGGCGCACGGCGCTGGTCACGCCCTGGGCCAAAGGCGACCCCGCTCCGGCGTCTCTCTACGAACGCGCCGACGAGCGGGCCGAGGTTTTGGCCAAGCTGCAGCCGAACGTCATCGTGAGCGTGAAGCAGTGCACGGGCGCCTGGTGCCGCATCATGGTGGCGCAGCCGAGCGCGCGCGACCTCGACGGCTACATCCGCCAGGATCGCCTGTGGGGCGTTTATCCGAACGAGAGGGTGGAGTAGCCGCCCTCAGGCGCCCTTCCGCCGCAGCCGCACGATCACCTCGACGCCGGCGATCTCCAGGCCCTCGGGCGGCTCGGGCAACGCGCCGACCGCGACGCCCTCGGCCGGAACGTCGATCAGCACGTCGTCGCCTTCGATGAAGAAGTGGTGGTGCTCGGTCGGGTTGGTGTCGAAATAAGCTTTCGAGCCGTCGACGGCGAGTTGGCGGAGCAGGCCGGCTTCCGTGAACTGATGCAAGGTGTTGTAGACGGTCGCGAGCGAGACCGGCACGCGCGCCCGCGTCGCTTCCTCGAACAGCATCTCCGCCGTGATGTGCCGGTCGCCCTTGCCGAACAGGAGCCAGCCCAACGAGACGCGCTGGCGCGTCGGGCGCAGGCCGACCCGGCGCAGCTTGTCCTTGAGGTCGGAAAACGGGCAACCGCGCCGAACGGCGGACGCCGGCGCGTCTGAAAACGACGCGCCGCGGACGGAGATTGTGGCTTGGTCGGTCATCGGCTCTCGGAACGCTGCAAGGGCGCTGGTCGTTGGAAGTTTAGGAAACGGGTGTTCGGGCCGCAACGTGGATCGACACGAAGGTCGACGCTTCGCCCTCTCTCGTCGGAGCGATCCTGTGACGTAATGCCCTTGATGGACCTGTCCCATGTGCTACCAGAGCGCGCGTCCGCGGGCAATCGTCCCCTCCGCAGCGCCGACAGAAAGGATCGACCTGCCGCCATGGACCGGCCGTCGCGATACACCTACGAAGAGCTTCTCGCCTGTGGCCGCGGAGAGCTGTTCGGTCCCGGCAACGCGCAGCTTCCGCTGCCGCCCATGCTGATGTTCGACCGGATCGTGTCGATCGGCGAGGACGGCGGCGAGCATGGCAGGGGCCACGTGCGGGCCGAACTCGACGTGCGGCCGGACCTCTGGTTCTTTCCGTGCCACTTCAAGGGCGATCCGGTCATGCCCGGCTGCCTGGGGCTCGACGCGCTGTGGCAGATGGTCGGCTTCTTCCTCGGCTGGCTTGGCTCGCCGGGGCGCGGCCGGGCGCTCGGCGTGGGCGAAGTCAAGTTCTCCGATCAGGTGCTCCCGATCGTGAAGGACGTCGTTTACGGCGTGGACTTGAAGCGGGTGTTCCGCTCGAAACTCGTTCTCGGCATCGCCGACGGGTGGCTCGAAGCAGACGGGCGGCGCATCTATGAGGCCAAGGACCTGCGGGTCGGGCTGTTCAAGGCGGACGAGGTCCCCGCCGGCGGCTGACGCGGGTGAGTCCTGTATCGGGGCTGACACGCTTTCGCCCTGAAATTTCAGCATAAATGCCCTTGGCGGGCGATCGAACCTTGAGCCGAGGCGCGGCCCGTCTTACGTCAAGACAGCGTTGGTCCTGAGGAGCTTGCGATGAGGCGCGTCGTCGTCACCGGAATGGGCATCGTCTCATCCATCGGCAACACCACGCAGGAGGTTCTGGCCTCGCTGCGCGAGGCGAGGTCGGGCATCAGCCGTGCGGAGGACTACGCCAATCTCGGCTTCCGCTGCCAGGTCCACGGCGCGCCCTCGCTCGACGTCGAGACGGCGGTGGACCGTCGCGCCATGCGCTTTCACGGCGGCGGCACCGCCTGGAACCACGTCGCCCTCGAACAGGCGATCCGCGACGCAGGGCTGGAGGAACACGAGGTCTCGAACGAGCGCACCGGCATCATCATGGGCTCGGGCGGTCCCTCGACGCGGACCATCGTCGAAGCGGCGGATACGGCGCGGTCGAAAGGGCCGAAGCGCGTCGGACCCTTCGCCGTCCCCAAGGCCATGTCCTCGACCGCCTCGGCCACGCTCGCCACCTGGTTCAAGATCAAGGGCGTCAACTATTCGATCTCGTCCGCCTGCGCGACCTCGAACCACTGCATCGGCAACGCCTACGAGATCATCCAACTCGGGAAGCAGGACGTGATCTTCGCCGGCGGCTGCGAGGACCTCGACTGGACGCTCTCGGTGCTGTTCGACGCCATGGGGGCCATGTCGACCAAATACAACGACAGCCCGCACACGGCCTCGCGCGCCTACGACGTCAATCGCGACGGCTTCGTGATCGCGGGCGGCGCGGGGGTCCTCGTGCTGGAGGAATTGGAGCACGCCAAGGCGCGGGGCGCGCGCATCTGCGGCGAGGTCGCCGGCTACGGCGCGACCTCGGACGGCTACGACATGGTGGCGCCCTCAGGCGAGGGCGCGGCGCGCTGCATGCGGATGGCGCTTCAGGGCGTCCAGATTCCGGTCGATTACATCAACCCGCACGCCACCTCGACGCCCGTGGGCGACCAGAAGGAGATCGAGGCCATCCGCGAGGTTTTTGGGGCCGGCGACAAGTGCCCGCCGATTTCGGCGACGAAATCGCTGACGGGCCATTCGCTCGGGGCGACCGGCGTGCAGGAGGCGATCTACTCGCTCCTGATGATGAACAACGGCTTCATCGCCGAGAGCGCCAACATCGAGGAACTCGACCCGGCCTTCGCGGATATGCCGATCGTGCGCAGCCGCGTCGATAACGCCCAGATCGGCTGCGTGCTGTCGAACGGTTTTGGGTTCGGCGGCACGAATTCCTCGATCGTGCTGAAGCGGCTCGATGCCTGACCCTGCGCCCCTGAACCGTTCACGAGCGCGCCATAAAGAATTGGCGCTTCGGCATGGACACGCCGACGCCGGGGGATTAAGGCCGCTCGGGCCGTGGACGGACGAAGCCGCAAAGGCTTGACGGCCCGGCTGAAGCGGAGGGGGCTCGCATGACAGGTTTGATGCACGGCAAGCGCGGCCTCGTCATGGGGGTCGCGAACGATCACTCGATCGCCTGGGGCATCGCCAAGGTCCTGGCCCGGCACGGAGCCGAACTCGCCTTCACCTACCAGGGCGAGGCGCTCGGAAAACGCGTCGCGCCGCTGGCGCGCTCGCTCGGCTCCGATCTCGTCCTCTCCTGCGACGTCGAGAGCCTCGCGTCCGTCGAGGCCGCGTTCGACGCCATCGACCGAACCTGGGACGGGCTCGATTTCGTCGTTCACGCCATCGCGTTCTCAGACAAGAGCGAACTGAAGGGCCGCTACGCCGACACCACGCGGCAGAACTTTTCGCGCACCATGCTGATCTCCTGCTTTTCGTTCACCGAGATCGCCAAGCAGGCCGCGGCGCGGATGCGGAGCGGCGGGTCCCTGGTGACGCTCACCTTCGGCGGATCGACCCGCGTCATGCCGAACTACACTGTCATGGGAGTCGCCACGGCGGCGCTGGAGGCCTCCGTGGGCTATTTGGCGGCCGACTTCGGCCCGCACGACATCCGCGTGAACGCCATCTCGGCCGGACCCGTGCGCACGCTCGCCGGCGCCGGCATCGGCGACGCCCGCGTGATGTTCAACTTCCAGACGGCTCACGCACCCTTACGCCGCAACGTGTCGCTGGACGACATCGGCGGCTCGGCGCTCTACCTCCTGTCGGACCTGTCCCGCGGCGTCACGGGCGAGATCCATTACGTCGACGCCGGCTACAACATCATCTCGATGCCCCGCCCCGAGGTTTTAAAAGTTCAGGAAGCCGCTGGGGTGATGGGGGAGTAGCCCCCATTGGCGTTAAAATACCCCTTGATCCGGCGCGTTGCACCCCTCCCGCGAGCCGAGCGTACGATCACCGGTTCGGTCCGACTTCGGCCAGCGCCTTGATGGCCGGACCGTTGAGGGCGGTGCCGTCGATGGCGAACTGGGAGCCGTGGCAGGGGCAGTCCCAGCAGCGCTCGAAGGGGTTCCAGTGCACGATGCACCCGACATGCGTGCACACCGCCGAGCGCAGATGCAACGTGCCGCTCTCGTCCCGGTAGGCCGCGACCTTGCTCAGACCTTGCCGAACGATCGCCCCCTCGCCGGGCTTCAACTCCTCGATGGACGCGATCTCCCCGCCTCTCACATGCTCCGTCATGTTCGCGGCCATCGTCAGGTTCTCGCGCAGAAACTCGCCGGCCGCGCTTAGCGTGACGCGCGTCGGGGCATGGGCGGCGGCGAACGGGCTCTCGCGGCCGAGCACGAGGGCGCTGATGATGAGACCCGCCGCCGCGCCGTTCGTCATGCCCTGGCCGGAGTCGCCCGTCGCAATGTAGACGTTCCGGTTGCCGTGATTGCGGCCGATGAAGGCCGCGCGATCCACCGGCTCCATCACCATCCCGGACCAGCGGCGCTCGACGGCTCCCAGCCGCGGGAAGTGCTCACGCGTCCACGTCTCAAGCCGGGCGAGACGCTGCTCCATGTCGGTCGCTTCGCCGGACTTGTGATCTTCCCCGCCCGAGATGAGCCAATCGTGGCCCTCGTCCGCGGGCTGGAGGCGCGCGTAGTGGTAGGGATCGAGCGTGTCCCAATAGAGCGCGTCCGGGACCGAGCCGTACGGCGCGCGGCCCGCGATGGCATAGGTGCGGT
>JAJKJG010000164.1 GCA_021154065.1 Methylobacterium sp. | reverse complement strand
GCCGCCCGTGAAGACCAGATAGCAGCGGGCGAAGAGAGCATTCTCCAGGTCGAGCAGTTCCTGCGACGCACCACGGAAAAGCGAAAGCTCGTCCATGTTGTCGTAGACGCACAGATCGCATTCGAGATGGCTCGTGAACGCCATCGCCATCGGCGTGTAATACCAGAGGATGCGCGGCGATTCAGGCTCGCGGGCGAGAAGGCGGTCGATCAGGCGGCGCTGCCACGCGGTCACGTCGCGCTCGCTCAAGCCCTCGGGCAAGACCGGCGTCGCGATGGCAATGCCGCCGGGACGTTTCGACACGTCCATGCGCGGCCTCGCGCCCTTCTCGAAGAGCGGCTCTTCGATCTGCAGCACGCGATAATGCTTGGCGGCGCGGCTCAACAGGTGCTGCGGGCGCTGCCAGACGAAGTCCCAGCGGAGATGGGAGAAGCAGACGAGCAATGGGGCGGGAGCGTCGGCGTAGCCGGATGCAAAAGAGACGGGCGAACGGGCAGGCGAACGCTCTTCCATGGGCCATCCTTGCGTTGACGCGACAGCGTGTTCGGACGGAGCAAACGTCCGGGGAGGAAGCTCTAAAATCGTTGCTGGATCAGCCGGGGCGAACATCCCGGTGGCGCGATCCTCTTGAGAACGCTCTTACGGCCGGCGAGGTTCCACGCGGAGCTTCACGCCGGCGAGCGTAGCAATTTGCATATGGGGACGCTCGGCCGCGATTGCGAGCGGGAAGCACGTCGCTCGAGTCAGGCGACGGCTTTCCTGGCGATCAGCTCGTCGGCGAGGGCCGCCAGCGCGTGCTTCTGCACCTTGCCGGTGGCGCTCGCCGGCATGCGCGCCATGATCAGGATATGCTGCGGCCGCTTGTAGGGCGCAAGCCGATCGCGCACGAACGCCTTCAGCGCCGCCTCGTCGACGGCCGAACCCGGCATCGTTTCGACGAAGGCGATGACCTCCTCGTTGCCGGAGATGCGGCGCCCGACGACCGCCGACTGCACGACGTCGGGATGGGCGTTGAGCGCGGTCTCGACCTCCGGCGGATAGACGTTGAAGCCGGAGCGGATGATGAGCTCCTTGACGCGCCCGACGAGAAACAGGTTGCCGTCGGGCTCGCGGCGGCCGAGATCGCCGGTGCGAAGCCAGCCGTCCGGGGTGATCGTCGCAGCGGTCGCCGCCGGATCGCGATAGTAGCCCTTCATGACGTTCGGCCCGCGGACCCAAGCCTCGCCGACCTCGCCTTCCGCCACGTCGCGCCCGTCCGGATCGACGAAGCGGATCTCGACCCCGGGCAGCGCCGGACCGATCGAGTCGTCGTCGCGCGGGTCGTCGATGCGGGTCTGGGCGACCGTCGGCGACGCCTCGGTGAGGCCGTAGCCGTTGTTGAGCGTGCGCCCGAAGCGCGCCTCGATGCGCCGCTTCCAGTCGAGATCGAGCGGCGCGCCGCCGGCGGACATGTAGCGCAGGCGCGGCGCGACGAGCGCTTCGCCGCGATGGTCGAGGTGCTCGAGCAGGCGCGCGTACATCGCCGGCACGCCCTGGAACACGGTGACGCCGCCGCGCAGGGCCTCGGCGAGATGCGCCGGATCGAAGCGGTTGACGAGCCGCAAGGCCCCGCCGGCGTTGATCGTGCCGAGGCAGGTCGAGGCGAGCCCGAAGACGTGGCTCAGCGGCAGCACGGCGTAGACGAGGTCGTCGGCGCCAAGCGCCCGCGCGGCGCCGGAGACGACCGCGACGAAGAGCACGTTGCGATGCGTCAGCATCACGCCTTTCGGGTTGCCGGTCGTGCCCGAGGTATAGATCATCGCCGCGACCTGCGCGGCGTTCGATTCCTCCACGGGCTCGGGTGTCGCAGGCAGATGCCCGGCGATCGCGAAGGAGCCGACGCGATTATCGTCGATCGGCGGCGCGTCTACGTCGGCGGCATGCCGCGCCGCCTCTGCCGAGGCGCCAGTCGTGAAGACGATGGCGCGCGGCTCGCAATGGGCGCGGATTCGCGCGAGCTCCGGCGCCGCGAGCCGCGCGTTGACGAGCGCCGCCCAGGCCTCGAGCCGGCTTGCCGCCATCAGGGCCGCGACGGCGGTGACACTGTTCTCGAGCACGACGAGCACGCGGTCGCCGCCGCGCACGCCGGCCTCGCGCAGGTGCCCCTCCATGACGTCCACCGCGCCGCGAAACGCGTGCCAGGTCAGACAGCGCCCATCATGATCGATCAGCGCGAGCGCATCCGGGGCCGCCGCCGCGTGGCGGTCGACGAGGTCGTGGATGCCGCGCGGCAAGAAGTCGAGATCGAAGGCAGGCTCCGCCGTCGTCACCCTCGCGCCTCCTTGATCATGGCGCGGGCGATGACGAGCTGCTGGATCTGCGTCGTGCCCTCGTAGATGCGGAACAGGCGCACGTCGCGATAGAAGCGCTCGACGCCGTAATCGGCGACGTAGCCGGCGCCGCCGTGGATCTGCACCGCGCGGTCGGCGACGCGGCCGACCATCTCGGACGCGAACATCTTGGCGCATGCCGCCTCGGTCGAGACGTTGCGGCCCTCGTCCTTGCGCCGCGCCGTCTCCTCGACCATGCAGCGCGACGCATAGGCCTCGGCCTTGGAATCGGCGAGCATCGCCTGCACGAGCTGGAACTCGGCGATGGCCTGCCCGAACTGCTTCCTCTCGATCGCGTAACGCAGCGCGTCGTCGATCAGGCGCTCGGCGACGCCGACGCACACGGCGCTGATGTGGAGGCGCCCGCGGTCGAGCACCTTCATCGCCGTCTTGAAGCCCTGCCCCTCGCGTGCCGGGCCGCCGATGATGGCGTCGGCCGGCACGCGCACCTCCTCGAAGATCACGTCGCAGGTCTGCGCGCCCTTCTGGCCCATCTTCCTGTCGGGCGCGCCGAGCGCGATCCCCGGCGTTTGCGCCGCGACCAGGAAAGCGCTGACGCCGCGCGCGTCGGTGCTTTGCGGGTCGGTGCGGGCAAAGACCGTGAAGAGCCCGGCCGACGGCGCATTGGTGATGAAGCGCTTGGTGCCGGTGATGACATAGGCGTCGTTGCCGTCGCGCCGGGCGCTCGTCCTGAGCGAGCCGGCGTCGGAGCCGGCCTCGGGCTCGGTCAGGCAGAACGAGCCGACGATCTCGCCCGACGCCATGCGCGGCAGCCAATGCGCCTTCTGCTCGGCCGTGCCGTCGATGACAATGCCTTGCGAGCCGATGCCGTTGTTGGTGCCGACGAGCGAGCGGAAGGCGGGCGAGGTCCCCCCAAGCCGGAAGGCGACCTGCGCCTCCTCGGACATGGTCAGCCCGAGGCCGCCATACTCCTCCGGGATCGACAGGCCGAAGAGGCCGAGAGCGCGCATCTCGGCGACGATCTCGGGCGGGATGCGGTCCTCCTCGGCGACGCGCTCCTCGAGCGGCCGCAGGCGCTCGGTCACGAAGCGCTCGACCGTGTCGAGGAGCTGGGCGAGCGTGTCGCGGTCGAGCGCCATTGAAGCGAACCTTTCCGCGCGCGGCGGGTTGGACCCTGCCTAGTCCCGCGGCCGCTGCAAGACAACGCAGCCGAGCTCGCAGCCTCCCCGGTCGATGGACGTTAGAACCATTCCTTCGCGATCCCGGCGACCGCGAGGTAGCGGCCGATCTTCGCGATCGAGACGAGCGCCAGGAACACCGGGAACGGCTCGCGCAGCACGCCGGCGACGATGGTCAGCGGGTCGCCGATCACCGGGGCCCAGCTCAGGAGCAGCGTCCAGCGCCCGTAGCGGTGGTACCAGCCTTCTGCCTTCTCGATCTTGTCGCGCCGGAGCGGGAACCAGGGCCGGTCCTCGAAGCGGGCGAGGAAGCGCCCCATGAGCCAGTTCAGGCACGAGCCGAGGATGTTACCGAGGCTCGCGACCAGAACCAGCGCCAAGGCGCTGTAATGATGCGTGAGCAGCATCCCGAACAGCACCACCTCCGACTGAAACGGCAGGATCGTCGCCGAAAGCAGTGCGGCGAAGAACAGGCCGGCGTATTCGGCGAGGTGGGACATGCGGCTGCGTGCCTACCTCTCGCGCAGGAAGAGGTCGAGACGCGCGGCTTCTATCCCATCACGGTGTGGCTCTGCTCGCGCATGAACTGCGGGACGTACCAGGGGCCGAGGCCGCCCTTGCCCGTGACGCCGGAGCCTTTCCAGCCGCAGAAGGTCTGGATGCCGGGCCAGGCGCCGGTGGTCGCGCCGCTCGCCCGGTTGGCGTAGAGGACGCCGGCCTCGGCGGTGTCGAGGAACTGCCGCAGCTCGCCCTCGTCGCGCGTGTAGATCCCGGCGGTGAGGCCGTAGCGCACGTCGTTGCCGTCGCGGATCGCCGCCGCAAGATCGCCGAAGCGCCGCACCGTCAGGAGCGGCAGGAAGAGCTCCTCCTTGTGGAGATCGTGGTCGGCCGGCAGGTCGGCGGCGATCGCGGGCGCGACGTAGTAGCCCTTGTCGTAGACGCCGCCGGTGAGGATCTCGCCGCCGGCCGCGAAGCGACCCTGCTGGCGGACGCTGTCGGCGGCGCGCTCGAAGCGGTCCGCCGCGGCGCGGTTGATCACCGGCCCGACGAAGACGTCCGACGCTTGCGGGTCGCCGACCTCCAGCGCCGTCGTCTTGTCGACAAGCCTCGCCAGGAAATCGTCGGCAACGACGTCGTGCACGAACACCGTCGAGCCGGCGGAGCATTTCTGGCCCGACAACCCGAACGCCGAGCGCATCACGCCCGAGGAGGCGGCGTCGAGGTCGGCGTTCGCCGTCACATAGGCCGGGTTCTTGCCGCCCATCTCGGCGATGACGGGGCGGGCGTAGGTCCGTGCCGCCATCCGGCGCAGGATCTCCATGCCGACGGCGTGCGAACCGGTGAAGGCGATACCGGCGATGGCGGGGTGGTCGCCGAGCGCCTGCCCGACCTCGCCGCCGCCGCAGACGAGGTTCACGGCGCCGGGCGGCAGGCCGGCCGCGACGAAGGCGTCGACGATGAGGCTGCCGGTAAGCCCGGCCATCGGGCTCGGCTTGTAGACGACGGTATTGCCGCCGAGGAGCGCGCCGCTCATCATCGCGACCGAGAGCGCGACGGGGAAGTTGAACGGGGCGATCACCGCAAAGACGCCGTGCGGGCGCAGCACGCAGCGGGTCGCCTCCTGCGCGAAGGCCCGGCGCATCGGGCGGTCGTAGCCGCCGTTCGCCGCCATCTCGTCGCAGTAGTAGCAGATGAGGTCGATCGCCTCCTCGACCTCGCCGACCGCCTCCATGCGCGACTTGCCGACCTCGAACAGGCAGGCGCAGGCGATCTCGTGTTTCTGGCTCTCGATGCCATCGGCGGCGCGGCGCAGGGCCGCGACGCGCTCGGCCCACGGCCGGCGGCTCCAGTCCGGATAGGCGGCGCCGGCGGCCGCGACCGCGCGGTCGACCGCGCCGCTCGAGGCGGCAAAGAAGCTGCCGAGCGGCCAGTCGCGGTTGATCGGCGAGGGCGCCGTGTAGCGCACGCCGTCCTCATCCTCGCGGCCGGCGATCAGATTCGGGCGGGTCCGCCCAAGGAGATTTGCCCGCACCGCCGGCAGGAGCGCATCGAGATGGGCGTGAACGCCCGAGAAATCGTCGGCGACGTTCGAATAGGTCACGCGCGGCAGGGGCAGGGTCATCGCGTCTCCGGATGTGGGTCGGGCAGTCTAGCGGCGGGGCGGCCGACCGGAAGGGCTGGCACAGCCTCGGAAGGGAAATTCCGGCCGCGCAGGGGGACCGCTCGCCTGGAGGTTCCATGCAGCCAGCGCATAGAGGCTATATCCTCAGCGGGCGAGCCTAGAATGCGGCAGAAAAAAGCGTCGTCCGCGTTGCAGCAGGCTATTGCTTCATCCGCGGAAGCTACTTGCGCCAACAGCAATCGTAATGCCCTAGCTTGCCGCGACGATGTATTCATACCCCTGACAACTATGCCCCATTCTGGCCCGGATAGGCCCTATTAACCCCGTCTCAACGAACCATAAGGGATGCGGGTCTATGAATATACTCAAACTGCCGCTCGCGGCAGCTCTCCTCTCGTGCGCCTTTTTCGCTGCCGACGCCTCTGCCAAACCCCTCCAGCGCGGCGCCGCGTCCTGGTACGGGCCGGGCTTTCACGGCCGCAAGACCGCAAGCGGCGAGCGGTTCAACGCGCAGGCGATGACGGCGGCCCACAAGAGCCTGCCGTTCGGCACCAAGGTGCGCGTCGTCAACGAGAAGACCGGACGCTCCGTCGTGGTCCGGATCAATGACCGCGGACCCTACGCGCACGGTCGGATCATCGACCTTGCCCAGGCGCCGGCGCGGGCGCTCGGCATCATCGGCACCTCCTACGTGTCGCTGCACACCGGCGGCTGAGCCGCGGTCAGAACTTGCCGAACTGCCGATAGGCCTCTTGCGGGTCCGTGCCGGCCAGAATGGCGGTGCGGACCTTGCTCTCGGTCGCGATGGCAGTCTCCGCCTTCGCGACCACGTCCTCGACGATCGCTTTCGGCACGCGGATCGCGCCGTCGCGGTCGGCGACGAGGTAGTCGCCCGGCGCGACCGCGACGTCGCCGATCCGGATCTCGACGTCGAACCCGGCCGGCAGCCACCAGCCGACGATGTCGCGCGGGGTGTAGCCGCGGCTCCAGGTCTCGAAGCCCATCTCGATCAGGAAGTTCACGTCGCGGATGTAGCCGTCGACGAGACAGCCGAGCACGCCCTTGTTCTTGAGCGTCTCGGCCGAGAGCTCGCCCATATGGGCGACGGTGCGGTCGTTCGGCTGGCACAGCCAGATGTGCCCGGGCTTCGCCTTCGACAGGAGCCCGGTCCAGGCGAGAAGGGTCTCGTGCGGATCGGCGCCGGCGTCGGTCCGGCCGAGAACGGTGAAGACCGGGCCGGCGAGCGCCCGCTCCGGAAACAGCGGCCGCAGCTCGGGCGGAAAGGTGAAATCGCGCAAGCCCATGCCGCGCATCACGTCGTGCACGACGCCGGTGTAGCAGGCGGCGAGGCGCTCGGTCGTCCGATCCGTCATCGTTTCCCCTTCGGCCTCGAGCGCCGGCGCTAAGGACGAAGACCACCTCCGTCGCGGAACCGCAAGTGGGTTCGAGGTTTCATCGTTCAAAGCCTCATGGTAGGAGGGCGCCGAGCGGAACGGCTTCGATTGGGAGACCGGCTGGTTCGGGCTCGATTGGCAGAACGAACCGGCCCGCCCGCGAGGCGCGGCCGCAAAGACCCCAGGGAGGTCAAGGATGAAGAGACTGTTTGCCGCCGCCGTCGCGGCCGGCCTGTTGCTCGGAGGCGCTCCGGCGTCGGCGCAGGACAAGCTCACCGTCTGGTGGGTGAAGGGCTTCTACAAATCCGAGGACGACGCGCTCTTCGAGGCGGTGCGGAAGTTCGAGCAGAAGAGCGGGGTCAAGGTCGAGCTGTCGCAATACGCCGTCCAGGACATGATCCCGAAGACGGTGTCGGCGCTCGATTCCGGGACGCCGCCGGACGTCGCCTATGCCGACGTGTACGATTTCCAGGTCGCCGGCAAATGGGCGTTCGAGGGCAAGCTCGAGGACATCTCGGACGTGATCAACCCGCTCAAGGACCGCTTCGCGCCGAATACGGTCGAGACGGCGTTCCTTTATAACGACAAGGCCAACAAGAAGGCCTACTACGCCTTCCCGCTGAAGCAGCAGACGATGCACATCGAGTACTGGGTCGATCTGCTCCAGCAGGCCGGGTTCAAGGAAAGCGACATCCCGAAGGGCTGGAAGGACTACTGGGCTTTCTGGTGCGACAAGGTCCAGCCCGGGCTGCGCAAGGCGACGGGCTCCCGCGCCTACGGCATCGGCCAGCCGCTCGGCGTCGATTCGAGCGATTCGTTCTACTCCTTCCTGACCTTCATGGACGCCTACGACGTCAAGCTCGTCGATGACGACGGCAAGCTTCTCGTCGACGACCCGAAGGTGAAGCAGGGCCTTGCCGGCGCGCTCAAGGACTACACCGACGTCTACACCAAGGGCTGCTCGCCGCCGTCCTCGACCGCCTGGAAGGACCCGGACAACAACGTCGCCTTCCACAACAAGACGACGGTCCTGACCCACAACGCCACGATCTCGATCGCGGCGAAGTGGCTCGACGACATGAATAACCAGACGCTGTCGCAGGAGCAGCGCGACCAAGCGAAGAAGAATTACTACGAGCTCATCCGCACGGCCGGCTTCCCGGACAAGCCGGACGGCAAGCCGATGGGCTACCGCACCGCCGTGAAGATCGGCGTCATCTTCGCCGAGGCGAAGCAGAAGCAGCGCGCCAAGGATTTCGTCAGCTTCCTCCTGCAGGAGGAGAACCTGACGCCTTACGTCGAGGGCGCGCTCGGGCGCTGGTTCCCGGTCACGAAGGCCGCCCAGGAGAGCAAGTTCTGGCAGGAGGACCGCCATCGCAAGTCGGTCTACGACCAGTACAAGGCCGGGACGGTGACCTTCGAGTTCGTCAAGAACTACAAGTTCACCATCCTCAATAACGAGAATGTGTGGGCGAAGGCGGCGAACCGGGTGCTCAACGAGAAGGTTCCCGTCGACAAGGCGGTGGACGAGATGATCGCCCGCATCAAGCAGGTCGCTGGCTAAGGAGCAGATTGCACTCCGGCCGCCCTCTTCCGGGGCGGCCGGACAAACCCGGGCAGGACGCCATGTCGACGCTCGCTGTGCGCGAAGCCGATGCCGTCGCCCCCGCTGCGGCGGAGGGGCGGATGTCGGCTTGGCAGGTCTGGGGCATCGTCATGATCGCCCCCTATATCCTCGTCTTCCTCGCCTTCGTGCTCTATCCGGTCGCCTACGGGCTCTGGACCGCGCGTCATCCCCAGAGCTACGTCCATCTCTGGGAAGATCCGATCTTCGCGCGCTCGGTCGTGAACACGCTCGTGTTCCTGCTCGTCGGCGTGAACATCAAGATGTTCGTCGCCCTGATGCTGTCCGGGTTTTTCGTGCAGACGCGGCCCTGGATCCGCTGGCTGTCGCTGCTCTTCATCCTGCCCTGGGCGGTGCCGTCGATCCCGACCATCCTGTCGTTCCGCTTCATGCTCAATCCGGAATGGGGGGTGATCAACCAGCTCATCTTCAAGTTCACCGCCGACGACGGCCCGAACTGGCTCAACGACCCGACGCTTGCTCTGACGCTCGCGATCCTCGTCCACATCTGGAAGTCGCTGCCGTTCTGGACCCTGATCCTGATCGCCGGCCGGCTCGCCATCCCGGGCGAGCTCTACGAGGCGGCCTCGGTCGACGGCGCCTCGAACCCGCAGAAGTTCCGGCACATCACCTGGCCGTCGATGCAGAACCTGTATCTGACCTGCGTGATCCTCTCGATGATCTGGACGCTCGGCGACTTCAACAGCGTCTATCTCTTGACCGGCGGCGGGCCGGCCGATCTCACCCACGTCCTGGCGACGCTCGGCATCCGTTATCTCAGGCTCGATCAGGTCGACCTGTCGATGGCGGCAATCGTGTGCGCGATGCCGCTCGTGCTGCCGCTCGTCTACTTCATGATGAAACGGCTGTCGAAATGAGCGCGCCCGCCGGAACCGTCCTCCGCCACGACGCGGCCGCTCCGGCGACGCCGGAGCG
>JAJKJG010000163.1 GCA_021154065.1 Methylobacterium sp. | reverse complement strand
GGTCGGCATGTTGCTTGACGCCCACTGTGCAGTGCGCGGCGATGTCACCGTGCAGGCTGCTGACCGGCGCGTAACACCGGCCAGCGAGGACGATTGGCGGGCCGAATACCACGATGCCGTCATCGCAGCCCGCGTCGTGGACGGGCTCGACACCGCCATCGAACATATCGAGACCTACGGTTCTCACCACACCGACGCCATCGTCACGAACGATCCAGCCGCCGCTGAACGTTTCTTGAACGAGGTCGACTCCGCTATCGTGCTGCACAACGCCTCGACGCAGTTCGCCGATGGCGGGGAGTTCGGCTTTGGAGCCGAGATCGGCATCGCGACGGGTCGAATGCATGCGCGCGGACCCGTCGGCGTCGAGCAACTCACATCCTTCAAATACCGCGTGCGCGGGTCCGGGCAGGTTCGATCTTGAGAAGGCGAGGCGAAGTGGTCCCCCTGCCTCCTCATGCGCCCCGCCTGCGGGTCGGCCTCTACGGCGGCTCGTTCAATCCGCCGCATGCGGGGCACCGGCATGTCAGCCTGCTTGCGCTGAAACGGCTGCGGCTCGACCGCGTCTGGTGGATGGTGACGCCCGGCAATCCGCTTAAAGAGCAGAGCGGCTTTCCACCAATCGCGGCGCGTCTGGCAGCGGCGCGGGTCGTGGCGCGGCGCCCGCGCATCGACGTGACAGGGTTCGAGGAGGAGATCGGCGCGACGTTTACGGTCGATTCCCTCAGCTACCTCGTCGCGCGCTGTCCGGGCGTGCGGTTCGTGTGGATCATGGGCGCGGATTGCCTCGCCGGCTTCCATCGCTGGCGCGGCTGGGAGACGATCGCCGGCCTGATGCCGCTCGCGGTCATCGACCGCCCCGGTTGGACGCTGCGGGCGACGCAGGGGCGCGCCGCCGTCGCGCTCGCGCGCGCTCGTCTCGACGAGACCGACGCGCCGCTGCTCGCCGATCGGGAGCCGCCGGCCTGGATCTATCTGCATGGGCCGCGCTCATTCCTGTCATCCACCGCTCTTCGCGCTCGGGCGCACCCTTCGCCAAGCGGCAATATTGAAAACGTCCCCCGTTTGACCTTATCTTTAGAAACGGCGGCGCACGGTCGCGCTGTTGAAAGAGGGTCTGGAACTGAACCCATTGTCTCTGCGTGAAGCGGATTTTTCTTCGCTTCCCCCTCCCTCCGGAGCGAGGACTCCGCAGGATGAGGATCTTCGGACGATCGTCCGAGCCTGTCTCGAGGACATGAAAGCCGAGGACACGGTTGAAATCGACCTTGCCGGCAAAACCTCGATCGCCGACACCATGGTCATCGCTTCCGGCCGTTCCCACCGCCATGTGGGCGCGATCGCCGAGCGCGTGCTCGAAGCCATCAAGCAGAACGGCTACGGACCCGCGCGGGTCGAAGGTCTGCCGGCCTGCGACTGGGTGCTGATCGACGCCGGCGACGTTCTCATCCACATCTTCCGGCCCGAGGTTCGCGGTTTCTACAACCTCGAGAAGATGTGGGGCGCGAGCCGTCCGCACGAACAGCGCGCCGTCTGACGGCGTCGCGTGCGGCTTGGGCTGATCGTTGTCGGCCGGCTGAAGGCCGGGCCGGAGCGCGACCTCGTCGCCCGCTATCATGCCCGCGCGGAGGCGTTGGGCCGCTCGCTCGGTATTCCGGCGATTGAAGTCCATGAAATCGTCGAGAGTCGGGCGCGACGCGACGCCGACCGGCGCGCCGAAGAGGCGGCGGCGATCCTCGCCCGAGCCGGTCCATCGGTTCTCGTCGTCTTCGACGAGCGCGGGCGGGCGCTGACGAGCGAGGCCTTCGCCGAACGCATCGGATCATGGCGCGACGCAGGCCGCACGGCGCTGAATTTCGTCATCGGCGGCCCCGATGGACTCGACGAGGGCATCCGGCGGCAGGCCGATCTCGTGGCCGCATTCGGCGCTTTGACCCTGCCGCACCAGCTTGCGCGCGTGCTCGTCATGGAGCAGGTCTACCGGGCGCTCACGATCCTCGCAGGCCACCCGTATCACCGCGCGGGCGGCGACGAGCCCTGACCCATGATGCTCTTGGCAGCGACCCGGCGTTTCGCTTCGCTCGCCCATCTGGCGGCGCTTGGCGCGGCTTTGGCCGGGATGGGCTTGTCCGGACAGGTTCAAGCTCGGCCGGAGGGCGCTCGTCCCACGCAAGCAGGACCGGCAAACGATTCTGCGCCGCGCACCCATGAGACAGCGGAGGAGAAGGCCCGGCGCGAGGGAGACCTCAAGGCCGTCGAGGAGGCGATCGCTGCGAGCGCCGAATCGCGCCGGCGGCTCGAGGCCGAGATCGCCGAGGTTGCGGCCGATCGGGCCAGGCTGAGCGCCGCCCTCATCGAGACCACCGAACGGATGCGTGCGACCGAAGACCGCATCCGGGGAATCGAAGACCGTCTCGGCGCGCTGACGGGAAGCGAAACGGCGCAGCGCCGTTCGCTCGACGCCCGGCGCGGGGTGATCGCCGAGATCCTGGCCGCCTTGCAGCGCATGGGGCGGCGTCCGACGCCCGCCGTGCTGGTGCGGCCGGAGGACATGCTGGAAGCGGTCCGCGCCTCGATGCTGCTCGGCGCCGTGCTGCCCGAGATACGCAATGAGGTCGACGTGCTCGCCCTGGATCTCGCCGAGCTCGTGCGGTTGACCCGCGCCATCGCCTCCGACCGGGACGTGCTGGCGCGCGAACTCGCCGATCTGCACCGCGAGCGGGAGCGCCTTGGCGCCCTGGTCGCGGCGCGGCAAAGCCGCCTGACCGAGACGGAGCAAAGCTTTGGACGCGAGCGCGAGCGGGCCCTGGAGCTTAGTCAGCAGGCGAAAAGCCTCAAGGATTTGGTCGAGCGCGTGGAGCGCGATGCGACCGCGGCGAAGCGCGGGACCGAAGACGCGCACAGCGGAGACGCGCACTCGCGCGAGCGCATCGCGGCGCTCGCCCCCTCCAACCCCGCGCGCCTCGCGCCGAAGATCCCGTTCACGCAAGCGCGCGGCCTGCTGCCGCGTCCAGTCAGCGGCGAAACGGCGCGGGCGTTCGGAAGCCCCGACGGCTATGGCGGAACGACACGCGGCGTCTCCATCGTCGCCCGCCCGCAGGCCGTCGTCTCATCGCCGACCGACGGGTCGGTGGTCTTCGCGGGGCCGTTCCGCTCCTATGGCCGTCTCTTGATCATCGACGCTGGCGGCGGATACCATGTTCTTTTGGCGGGCATGAATCAAATCAACGTCGAGGTGGGGCAATTCGTGCTCGCCGGAGAGCCCGTCGCCATCATGGGCGCATCCGCCTCATTGGCGCCGGGCTTGGGCGGCATTGAGACGAACGATCCCGTGCTCTATGTAGAGTTCCGGAACGACGGCGGTTCGATCGATCCGGGGCCGTGGTGGGCGAAATCGCAAGGCGAAAAGGTTCGCGGATAATGCGCAAAATCTCTCTTGTCCTCTTGGGCGCGCTGGTCGGCGCCGGCTCCGCGACGCTGGTGTCGCAAAACCATCTTCTCTCGACCACGAGCGCGGTCGCCGCGTCGTCCGAGACTTACCGGCAGCTCAGCCTTTTCGGCGACGTGTTCGAGAAGGTGCGCACCGATTACGTCGAGCGCCCGGAAGAGGCGAAGCTGATCGAGTCGGCCATCAACGGCATGCTGACCTCGCTCGATCCGCATTCGAGCTACATGGACGCCAAAAGCTTCCGCGACATGCAGATCCAGACCCGCGGCGAGTTCGGCGGCCTCGGAATCGAGGTCACGATGGAAGAGGGCCTCGTCAAGGTCGTGGCGCCGATCGACGAGACGCCCGCCGCCAGGGCCGGCATCATGGCCAACGATGTCATCACCCAGATCGACGGCGAGCCCGTGCAGGGTCTGACGCTCAACCAGGCCGTGGACAAGATGCGCGGCCCGGTCAATTCGTCGGTGAAGCTCACGATCCAGCGCAAGGAGAAGAAGGAGCCGCTCGAGGTCAAGTTGTCGCGCGAGACCATCCGCATCCGGCCGGTGCGGGCCCGCACCGAGGGCGGCGACATCGGTTATTTGCGCATCACGCAGTTCAACGAGCAGACCTACGAGGCCTTGCGCACCGCGATCGAGAAGATCTCGACCGAAGTCGGCCAGGACAAGCTCAAGGGCTACGTAATCGACCTGCGCAACAACCCCGGCGGCCTGCTCGACCAGGCGATCATGGTCTCCGACGCCTTCCTGGAGCGCGGCGAGATCGTGTCGACCCGCGGCCGCAACGCCGAGGAGACGCAGCGCTTCAACGCCAAGGCGGGCGACCTCACCAAGGGCAAGCCGCTGGTGGTGCTGATCAACGGCGGCTCGGCCTCCGCGTCCGAGATCGTCGCCGGCGCCCTCCAGGACCACAAGCGCGCGACCGTGCTGGGAACGCGCTCGTTCGGCAAGGGCTCGGTGCAGACCATCATCCCGCTCGGCGGCAACGGCGCGTTGCGCCTGACCACCGCCCGCTACTACACGCCGGCCGGCCGCTCGATTCAGGCTAAAGGCATCGATCCGGACCAAGAGGTGCTTCAGGACATCCCGGACGATCTCAAGGGCAAGGACGAGACCAAGGGCGAAGCCGGCTTGCGCGGCCACCTGAAGAACTCCGACAAGGACGAGAAGGGCGGCTCCTCGGCCTATATTCCGCCGGATCCAACGAAGGACAAGCAGCTGAACACCGCGTTCGACTACGTGCGCGGCGCGCGCAAGGGAGCCGCGAACACCGCCAAGACCGGCGTCCCGAACTGAGCCTTTAAGCCTTTCTTAACCATGGCGGCCCGTCGTGTGTCGTTTCGGCCGGCACGGCGGGCCGTTCTGATTCGGGGGGAGTCCCCGGCCGGCTCTCCGCCGCATGAGCATCGGGGTTGAACGCGCGTGGACGCGACGTCCGACGATTTGCTGAAGCCGCTCGGCGTCGACCGGCCCGAGGGCGGCCCGCGAAGGTTCCTTTCACCGACGCCGCGGGTTCTTGGCGCGGTCGTCCTTAGCGCGGTCCTGGCGCTCGCGCTTTTGGCGATCGGCGCGGCGCTCGCGATCACAGCCGGCCTCCTTGGC
>JAJKJG010000162.1 GCA_021154065.1 Methylobacterium sp. | reverse complement strand
TCTGACGCTCGACCTCGCCTGAGAGAGTCTCTTTCTGGCGAACGAGCGACTGCACCTCCGGGGTCAATTGGGCGACCGCGGTCTCCCGCTCGCACTTTTGGGTCTGCAAGTCGGCGGTCTCGCGCCGGAGGTCCGCCGTCTCCTGCCGCAAGCGCTCAGCCTCGACGCGCAACGTGGGCAGTTCCCCGCGCAGCTGCGCCAAGCGGTCCTGCTCCTGATCGGCTTGCTGGCGCAAGGCGTCGGCGCGCTTCGTCTGACGCTCGATTTCGGCGGTGAGAACGTCTTTCTGGCGAACGAGCGACTGCACCTCCGGCGTCAGTTGGCAGACCTCGGTTTCCCGCTCGCGCTTCTGGGTCAGGATGTCTTCGAACTCCGCCCTGAGAGCGGCTAGCTGTTTGCGTTGCGGATCGAGGCCGCGGGCCGCCGCGGCGGCCTTTTCAAGCTCCACGCGAGCCGCGGTCGTCTCGGCTTTGAGCTGCTCGAGCTTCCGCTGTTCGGTCTCGGCGGCTTTGAGCAGCGCGGTTCGGGCGATAGCAGCCGATAAGCGATCCGCCTCAAGCTGGTCCCGGGCCGACGCTGCGCTGGCGCGGGCCGCCTCCACTTCGGCAAGCCCTCGCCGAGCGTGCGCGAGACGATCTTCGGCGGCCGTGGCCTGCGTCCTCCGCTCCTCGATCCGGGTCTGGAGAGCCGACGACTCGTCTGCGAGGCGCGCCAGAAGAGCTTGACGCTCCCCATAGACCACCTCCTGCATCTTCACCTTCTGCCCGTCGAGGGCGAGCCAGAGGGAGCCGAAGCCGCCCAAGGCGGCCAGGAGGACGGCGGCGGCCCGCAGCTTCCAGGTCGGCCGCGGCAGAAGGCCGGGATCGAAATTGTTCGGGAGGATAGCCATAATCGGCCTCCGGAGATGACGTCAGGCGCCGGCGGCGCTCAGAACCGTGGATCCGATTCGGCGTCGGGCGGGTGGACCGCTTCCGATGCTCAAGCCGAGCGGGAACACGTTGCTGGAGCGGGCGCGGGCGTAAAGGGCGGCTTGCAGATAGACCCGGTCGATGCTCTCCAGAGCGAACGGCCAGAGTTCCGTGAGGCTTTCCGGCGCGATGAGTTGGGCCACGAAGCGCCACAACTCGATCTGATCGTCCGGGCTGCACCGCCAGACACCGCTCTTCTCAAGCTCGCGGATGATGGCCCGCGGATCGCTTCGCGTCTCCGTCAGCCAGAGAGCGGCGAGGAAAAGCCGCATCAGATCGTGCTCGTAGACAACCTCCGCGCCCTCGGTCCGAAGCGCGCGCGCCTGCGCGCTGGTGAGCGCTTCGACGGTGGGCGCTCCGAGGGACTCGACCTCGGCCGGCTGCAAGGCGCGGCGGCCTTCGAGGGTCATGGTCCAGGCGATCGCCTTGAGCCGGTCAAGCCGGGGAATCGTGCCGTCGGCGGGCGTCACCTGATCGAGCATCGCCTGGTAGAGACCGGACCGGGTGGCCGGCAAGGACCGGGATGGGTCGGCGGTGACCAGGTCGGCGAGCAGACGGGCGTCGAAGGCGGAGACGAGGTCGGCCGTGAGACCCTCGCGCGCGGCGCGGGCGGCAAGCTGCGGACCGCTATAGACGCCGAGCCAGAGGCTCAGCCACCGCTCCATATGCGGGCTGGCCTGGGTCGGAAGACGCCACATGTCGAAGCCGTCCGGCGCCATCGACCGGGAGGCTACCGCGAGCCGGGTTTCCGGATAGGCGCGCACGAACGCGGCGATCGGACCATCGCGGTCGGCCTCGGTCGCGTCGTCGATCGCGACCATCAGCCTCCCCTTTCGGAGCAGGATGCGCAGGAGCGCGCGATCGATGGGAAAGTCCGCTTCCGCGAAGCTGCGGCGAAGCGCCTCGACGACCGCCGTTTCAGGCGCGCGGGGGTCCACTCCGACGTCGGCGAAGGCGTGCGCCGAAATCGGCGCCAGGAGAAAGCCATGGGCTTTCACAGCGTCCTCAAGGGTCGGCCGGTCTGCGAAGAACGCGCGCCGCCATGCGGCCAGCACCTCGGTCTTGCCCATGCCGAGCGGCCCGCGCAACCACAAGCGCCGCTGCTTGCCGGCCAGGGCGAGGAGCCCCATCGCGGTGCTCTCGGCTCCCTCCGGTCCAGCGACCGGCACGTCGTAGAACGGGCGATCCGTCGGCGTCGCCGCCCGCATCCGCGCATACCAGGGCGCCAACACCCAGAGGCGCGCAGCCGAGGAGAAGCGAAACAGCAGCGCTGGCCAGAAGGCGATCTTCGCGACCGGATGACGTAGCATGCGCAAGGCGCCGCTCCGCCACCGCGCCGCGACAAGCAGGCCCGCAAGCGCCATCAGTCCCAGCGCGGCTGCGCCGCCGATCAGCCAGACCGCATGGCGGCGGATCCAGTCCCAGCCGCTCTCGCGATGGCTGAAGGCGACCGGCGCGCCGATCGGCGTCGCGCCGCCGCCCGTGCTGGACACGAGACGCAAACTCCAGTCGCCGGGGGGCAGCGAGGAAAGGTTCGTGGTGAAGCGCACTTCGTCGCCGTCCGGCTCGAAGCCGCCGACGCGCAGTGTTCGCGGCGCCGCCCCCGGCGCGCTCGCCGGGCGCGCCTCGATCATCAGCCCAAGGCTTTCCGCCGCCGCCGCGCAGGGGTGGCGCAGGCTCCAGACCATCGCGCCTGAGGACCCGGCGTTCACGACCTGAATCTTGGCATCCGCCAGGGTGTCGCTGGCGATCGACACGCCTTTCGGCGTGCCGAACAGAACGCCGCCCTGGGGGAGGGGTTGGACGGCCAGTCCGGCCGCGGGGCTTGCCACGGCGACCGGGGCGCTGGTGCGCCCCGAGGCGTCGACGCGCGCGACGCCCTGACCCACGGCGAGCCAGTCTCCGTTTGCGAGCGGATACAGGCTTGTCACGTCGGCGAGCGCGGATCCCTCGACCGGGGAAACGCTCTGCGCCTCCGCATCGATATGGAACAAGCCCCGCTCGGCGCCGACCAGCGCGCCGCCGTCCTTGAGCGCCCTAAAGGCATGGATCTCGCCGGGCGCGGCGCCCCCGATGCGGTCGACGGACTTCAGGCCCGCGTCGACGCGAAACAGGCCGTTTTTGGCCCGCAGCAGCCAGTCGCCGTTCTTGAGCGTTTGCATGTCGGCGATGGCGCCGGGAACTGGTCCCCTGAGGGCCGATACGCGCAGCTTCGGAAACTCGATCTTGTAGAGGCCCCGCCGCGTGGAGACGAGCCAGCCGTCCGAGACTTCGTGGCTTGAGTAGACCTCGGTTCCGGCCTCGCCGGAAAGCTGCTCGAGGCGCTTGGAGCCGGTCAAATACGCATAGAGCAGTTTCTCGCTGCCGAGCAGGACCCCTTTGTCGTTGCTGGCGAAAATGCGCCAGGAGAATGCCGGCTCTTCGCTGAGGGCGTCGATCTTCTTGCCGTCGGCGTCGACCAGGACCAACCCGCCGTCCAGACGGACGAGGAAGCCGTTGTCGGCCAGCTTGTGCATCTCAAGGACGCGGTTGCCGCGGCGGGCCGGCAATGCGGTCTGCGCGCGGCCGCCGGCATCGACCCGAAACAGGCCGCGCTCGGCGCCGATAAGCCAAGCGCCGTCGCGCAGGCGCCGGATGGCGGCGACCGCGCCCGTCTCGGGCCCCTGCACCGCGTCGGCGCGGCTGCCGCGCGAGTCGACCCGGAAAAGGCCGTAGTAGGCTCCCACCAGCCAGCTTCCGTCATCGAGCGTTTGAAGAACGGACACCATGCCTGTGACGGGCTTCGGCAGGTCGCGGAGATCGTGCGTGACGGCCTCGACGCGGTAGAGGCCTCGGTCGGCCCCGAGCAGAAAGCCGCCGGACGCCAGCCGCCCGTGCACGGCGACCTGGAGCGGTTCCGAACCCGCCACCTCCTGAATCTTTTGGTTCTTGGCGTCGAGAAGGTAGACGCCTCCAGCCCCGGCCCCGTCGCGATTCCTGATCAGGATCGTCTGGTCCGGACTGATCTCGATCATCCGATCGACTGGCCCAAGCGCAGGCCCGTCGAGGCGACTCACCAGCGAGCCGCGGTCGTTGACATGGAAGGCGCCGTTGCGGGCGTCGACGAGCCAACCCCCGCCGACGGTCGAGAACCCCCGCACGTTTTCGACCGCCGCGCCGGGCACGGGAGCCGTGCAGACCGGGGCAGCGCCGGCTGGAGCCGCCATGGCGCCGAGGCAGATGCCCATCAGAGCAACCTGCATCAGGCAGGAGCGGGATTGCGTGTTTTTCGCTCGAAGAGTGTTTTTCGCTCGAAGAAAAGAGTGCAACTGCTCGCGCCGGCTCATGGCCACGTTTCCTTGGCCCCCTGGATGCGCTGGCCTGCTCGGGGGACGCGGTTACCAGCGACAGCCGGTTGCGTCTCTCACGGCCGCCCGGCGGGCGGTCGTCCATTCGGGCTTGAGTTTACTTCCAAACCGAACGGCGCGCTACTGCTAAGTTGAAGAATTCCTCGGTTGGTGGGCGCCAAAGGGCTCTCCTTCGCTTGGTCCCGGGCATAGAATGAGAACAGTTAATGGCGAGCCTTTGAAGACGTGCGGGCAACACTGCGGCCAAAAATAAATATAGGCAAAGTGCACAGGATGACCGGACCGTGAATCGCGACTGAGACGATGCAAGGCGGCCTTACGCAAAACGTCAACAAGACGCCGACGAGCAAACGTTTCGGTTTCCCTTGAGGTGGCCGCAATAAATGTCTTTTCAAAAACCTGTCGGCGCCGATGGGCCGGAAGCGTGATTTCAAGTCCAGCGATTGTACAGTGGAAATTAGCTTTGCGAGGTTCGGAAAAGCGGTCGAGGCCGTTCACGTTGAACCGCAAGCGTTCGAATTGCCGGCGTTTTGCTCGAGGTGAAATCCGCGCCCTAACGCACCAACTTGGATCGGGATGCGGCATCTGCGCCCGATCCCAGCGGCTAGGCCGGATCGGGCGCATTGGTCGTCGTGGAGCGTTCCAGGCCCGAGGCCAGCCAGCTTCGATGACCGGCTCAGCCCACCGATGGGTTATTGCGCCCCAGCCCTGCCAATCAGGAGGTAGGCCGGTCCACCCGCGCGATTGCCCGAGCCCCGGTAAGCGAGCGGAACTTGGGATGCGCGGTTGCGAACCGGCCTGACGGCGCGCGCCGTCTCGCTGTTGAGGAGGTAAGCCGGTCCGCCGGCGCGATTCCCGGAGCCGCGGTAAGCAAGCGATGAGTCTTGCGCTAGCGCCGCGGTGGACAGCAGGGTCGCAAAGGTCACGAGAGCGAAGGTCTTCATGGCGTTTCTCCTACGATGTTCGACATCCGCATCCGGAGTTGGCGGGCGCCGTGCCGGACAGAGCGCCACGACATCGGCTTCGGCTCAAATACCTGCTTGCTATGGAATTCATGCCCGCGACCGCAGGACTTCGTAAGCGGCATGGTTTCATAGCGGTTCTCTATGGGAGGATAGCGCGCCGCCGCTCATGCGGCGGGTTC
>JAJKJG010000161.1 GCA_021154065.1 Methylobacterium sp. | reverse complement strand
GGAACGGCGTTGTTCAGGGTGCGGCGTGACGAACGAGGGCGCGGTCGTGGCCGCTACCGTGGGATCGGCTGTCGGCATCGCGCCGGCCGCGATGGCGTCGGCGAAGGCCGGGCCGTTCGCGCGCCGGCGCGCCGGTCCGAGCGGCGCCGCTGGCGGGCTCGCGCTGCCCTCGATCGGCGAAATGGGGGCGCTCGTCCGGCGCTCGGACCTGCTGCTGGCGATCGGCGTGACGAGCATCCTCGTGGTGCTCGTCTTCCCCCTGCCGGCGGTCCTCCTCGACCTCCTGCTCGCGGTCTCGATCATCGTCTCGGTGCTGATCCTGATGACCTCGCTGTTCATCGAGGAGCCGCTCGAGTTCTCGTCCTTCCCGACCGTGCTCCTCATCGCGACGATGCTGCGGCTGGCGCTGAACCTCGCCTCGACGCGGCTCATCCTCGCCCGCGGCCACGAGGGCACGGCCGCCGCCGGCCACGTCATCGAGGCGTTCGGCCATTTCGTCATGGGCGGCAATTTCGTCATCGGCGTGATCGTGTTCGCGATCCTGATCATCGTGAACTTCGTCGTCATCACCAAGGGCTCGGGGCGCATCGCCGAGGTCGCGGCGCGGTTCACGCTCGACGCCATGCCGGGCAAGCAGATGGCGATCGACGCCGACCTCTCGGCCGGGCTGATCGACGAGGCGGCGGCGCGGGCGCGGCGCAAGGCGCTCGAGGACGAATCGTCCTTCTTCGGCGCCATGGACGGCGCCTCGAGTTCGTGCGCGGCGATGCCATCGCGGCGCTGCTCATCACCTTCATCAACGTCGTCGGCGGCATCGTCATCGGCGTCGCCCAGATGGGCATGAGCTTCTCGGACGCGGCCAAGGCCTACACGCTCCTGACCTGCGGCGACGGGCTCGTCAGCCAAGTGCCGGCGCTGATCGTCTCGACCGCCGCCGGCCTCCTGGTCTCGAAGGCCGGCGTGCGCGGCGCCGCCGACAAGGCGCTCGGGCGCCAGCTCTCGAACTATCCGAAGGCGCTCGGCATGTCGGCCGCCGTGATGGGCGCGATCGCGCTCCTGCCCGGCATTCCGATGCTGCCGTTCCTGGCGCTCGCCGGCGGCGCGGCGTGGCTTGCCCGCAAGGTCGACCGCGACATGAAGGCCCGCCTCGCCGCCGCCGCGAGCGCCGCGGCGCCGGCCGCGAATGCCAGCGACGCGCCGAAGGACGAGCCGATCGCCGACGTCCTCAAGATCGACGACCTCAAGGTCGAGGTCGGCTACGCCCTCGTGCCGCTCGTCAACGCCGCCGACGGCAACGACCGCCTCACCGAGCAGATCAAGGCGCTGCGACGCCAGCTCGCCGCCGAAGCCGGGTTCGTGATGCCGTCGGTGCGCATCCTCGACAACGTGCAGCTCGACTCGAACGCCTATGTCGTGCGCGTCAAGGAGATCGAGGCCGGCCAAGGCCAGATCTTCCCCGGACTGTACATGGCGATGGACCCGATGGGCGGGCAGGTGCAGCTGCCCGGCCAGCACATGCTCGAGCCGACCTTCGGCCTGCCGGCGACCTGGATCGACGGCGCCTTGCGCGACCAGGCGCAGCTGCGCGGCTACACCGTCGTCGACGCCGCGACCGTGCTGACGACGCACCTGACCGAGATCATCAAGGCGCACATGGCCGAGCTGCTCTCGCATATCGAGGTGCAGAAGCTCCTCAAGGAGCTGCCGAAGGAGCACGCCGACCTCGTCAAGGAGATCGTGCCGGCGCAGATCTCGACCACCGGCATCCAGCGCGTGCTGCAGCTCCTCCTCGCCGAGCGCGTCTCGATCCGCGACCTCGGCACCATCGTCGAAGGCGTCGCCGAAGTCGCCGGCACGCTCAAGAACCCGCGCGACATCGTCGAGCATGTCCGCGTGCGCCTCGCCCGCCAGATCTGCGCCGCGCATGCGGCGCCGGCCGGGCACCTGCCGATCATCACGCTGTCGCCGCCATGGGAGGGCTCGTTCCTCGAGGCGATCGTCGGCGAGGGCGACAACCGCCACCTCGCCATGCAACCCTCGCGCCTGACCGAGTTCGTGCACGCCGTGCGCGACCGCTTCGAGGACGCAGCCCGCCTCGGCGAGATGCCGGTCCTCGTCACCTCGGCGCAGTCGCGCCCCTTCGTCCGCTCGATCATCGAGCGCTTCCGCCGCGAGACGCCGGTGATCTCGCAGGCGGAGATCCACGCCCGGGTGCGGCTGAAGACGGTGGGGAGCGTGTGAGGCTGTCGGTCCGCGGCTAGACAGTCGCGAGGCCGAGAGTCGTCGCCACAGCCGCCATTCTGTGGTCGAAGGTCGCGAGCGTCAGCCCATGCCGCCGGACGATCGCAATGTTGAGGGCGTCCGCTGTCCGCAGGTTCAGATCGAGCCGGCGGAGAAATCCTTCCGCGTCGATGACATCCGAGGCCTCGGTTCGGAGTCGGGGGCCGAGCCGCGCGGTCCAGGCATCGAAATTGGCGAAGGCTGCATGCGCGGCTTCGGCGCTGAGCTCGCCCATTCGAACGAGGCGCGCGAGCGCGGAAGCAAACTCCGCCGCTGCAAAGTCACTTACGAGCAAGGCACGCGTGTTCGAAGCCAGAAGCGCGTCGGCATCCGCCGAGAGCGCGTCCTCGATGAAGATTGCGACAAGGAGGCTGGCGTCGAGGTAGAGGCTCACCGCCAGTCTTCATCCCGCATCCGTGAAACGAGCGTGCCTGCGTCGATCGAGGAGAGGGTCCGCCCGACGCGGTTCGCGGCCAACCATTCGCGATCGGCCGGAGAAAGCGGGCGCGCATCTTCCGAGATGCCCGACGGGCCAGTGCGCAGCCTCTCCATGTCGGCGAGGAGTTCCCGCCCGATTCGATCCTGCTCAGCCTCTGAAAGCCGGGCGATCTCGGCCAGAGCGCGCTCGAGCGTCTTCGTCATGGCTCTATTCTAACACGCGCCACGCACGGAGTGAATCGCGCAACTCCGAGAAGATCGCGCGGGCATGTGCTTCGGCAAGCTCGCGCGTATGCTCACCCCGCCCCGAGCCGCGCGAGCGGCGCGCGCAGCGCGAGCGTCAGCACCGGCGCCGCGAGCACGAAGCCGGCGAGGCCCGCCATCGCGGCCGGAAGCGAGAGCGCATCGCCGATGAGGCCGAGCACGATCGGCGTCGCGGCGCCGGCCCCGATGGTGCCGGTGTAGAACAGGCCAAAGGCGCGGCTGCGCGCCGCCTCCGGCACGAGCTCGGGCACGGTGCCGTAGAGCACCGTCGAGGTGCCGTTGAGCGCGATGCCGATCACCGGCGCGAGGGCAAGCGCCAGCCAGAGCGGCGCGAACGGCGCGGCGAGCGCGCCGGCCGCGGTTGCGCCCTCGGTGACGGCGACCGTCCAGAACACGCCGAAGCGGGCGCCGAGCGGCCCGCAGACGAACTTCCCAATCGCCCCGCCGACGAAGACGAGCGTCAGCGCGAGCCCGATGGTGCCGATCGCGGCGCCCTTCGCGGCGAGCGCCAGCGGGAAGAAGGTCAGGAATCCGGCCCGCGCGGCGGTGTCGATCATGCCGACCCCGAACAGGACCGCAAAGCCGGGCTGGCGGAAGACGGCCGGGGTCGCAGCGGCCGGGTTGCCGGCGGCGGGCTCGCCGGCGGCGGGCCGCGGCGGCGCGATCGCCGGGAGAGCTAAGAGGATGAGCACGCCGGCGACGATCGCGACGGCGCCGATCCCGTCGAGCACGACCGCCGCCGGCATGACCAGCAGCGCGCCGGTGGCAAGTGCTGGAAACAGGACCTTCCCGATGTCGCCGACGGTGTTGTAGAGCCCGAGCGCCTGCCGCCGCCGTGCCGGCGGGGTCATGCGCGCCACGATGTCGGAGCCGAGCGGGTGCTGCGCCGCGGCGCCGGCGCCGGCGATCAGGAGCGCCGCCGCGAGCCCGGCGAAGCCGCCGGCGTGAGCCGCGGCGAGAAAGCCCGCCCCGGCAAGCGCGGTCCCGGCGGCGAGGACAGGCCCGTGGCCGATCCGTCCCGCAAGCCGCGTCGCGGCGAGCTGGAACGACGCCATGCCGCCCGAGTAGCACGCCTTGAGGATGCCGATGGACGCATAGTCGAGGCCGAGCGCCGCCTGCCAGATCGGGAAGAAGACATAGAGCAGGTCCGAGAGGCCATCGTGGAGGACATGCGCGCCGTTCGCGACGGCGACTGCCCGCGGCCCTGAGCCCGCCCCGTCGGGCGCCTTCAGCGCTTGCGCAGCCACAGGCTCGTCTCGTAGGCGCCGGACGGCAGCGGCAGCCGCGCCACCGGCCCGAGCCAGTCCGGGCGATGCGCCGCGACGTAGCGGCTCGCGAAGACGAGCTCGAAGGCTCCGCCCTGGATGAGCGCGCCGACGAGGAGCTGCTCGTTGTAGCCGCGCCAGGCCCATTCCGGGGGATAGGGGTCGGGCAGGAACACGTCGTGGATGTGGACGAGCACGCCCGCTGGCAACCGCGGCAGGAGATCGAGGACGATGCGGTCGACGTCGGTGCCCGGCATCGCGAGATGGCTCGAATCGACGAACAGCACGTCCCCGGCCGCAAGCTCGGCGAAAAGCTCCGGCGGCGCGTCGCAGAGCAGGCTCGGCAGGTGCCGGACGCCCGGCAACGCGATGGCGGCGCGGGGCGCCGGATCGATGCAGGTGATCGCCGTGCCGAGACCGCCGTCGGCGACCGCGCGCGCGAGGAACCGCGTCGAGTGCCCCGACCCGATCTCGACGATCCGCCGCGGCTTGTGGGCGCGCAGGATGGCGTAGGCGGCGGCGGCGTCGAGCCGCGGGAACCAGTCCTGGTCGAAGCGCGCCGGACCGTCGCCGGCCGCGATCGCGTCGAGCTCGCGCGCCGCCGCGGCGATGTCGTCGAGCACCGCCCGGAACCGGGGCTCCGCCGCCTGAAACAGCGGCCGCAGGGCCGGGTAGCCTGTCGGCGCGACCGTGCCGGCATGGCGGTAGGGGATGAAGAAGCCGCGCCGCGAGAGCCCGAGGATCGTCGCGAGGCCGAAGCCGAGCCGGCGCGCCTGGCTTCTCACGATCAGACGGGCGGCCCGGGCGTGCCCGGCGGCGGCGGGCTCGTCGCCGGCCCCATCCGGTCGCGCCAGGAATGGGCGAGGCGCGCGCGCTCGAACAGCAGCACGACGACGAGCGCCATCATGAAGGGAATGAGGAGGTAGAAGAACCGGAAGATCAGGAGCGCGGCGAGCACGTCCGGCTTCGGGATGTCGGGCATCGCCGTGATGAAGATGATCTCGAAGACCCCGAGGCCGCCGGGCGCGTGCGAGGCGAGCGCCGCCGAGAACGAGGCGAGGAAGACCGCGAGCACGGTGAGAAAGCTCGGCTCGAGATGGGCCGGCAGCGCGAAATAGATGATGCCGGCGGCGCCCAGCAGCTCGAGCGGCGCCGCGACGAGCTGGCGCACCATCACGGCCGGGCGCGGGTAGTCGAGCCGGAACTTGAAGATCGTGATCGGCTTCAGATGCAACAGCGAGCCGACGACATAGAGAGCGACGAAGCCGAGGAGCGCGAGGCCGAGCACGCGCGCCGCCGTCGGGTTGGTGAGCCAGTTGTGCAGGCCGGCGCCCTCCAGCCGACTGAGAAGATCCGGCTTGATCGTCAGCACCAGCCCACCGAGCAGGATCGTGCCGAGGCCGAAGGTGAAGGAGCACAGCGCCACGAGCACCGCCACCTGCGGCGCGGCGAGGCCCTTCGAGGTGTAGGCGCGGTAGCGCACGAGCGCGCCCGAGAACACCGAGGCGCCGATGTTGTGCGACAGCGCGTAGGTGGTGAACGAGCACACCGAGACGAAGAGCCACGAGATGTGGTGCACGCCGAGATGCAGGAGCGCGATCCGGTCGTACCAGGCGAGCGCCGCATAGGCGACGAGGGTCGAGAGCCCGGCGAAGAGATAGCGCTGCGGCGGGATCGCGGCGAGGCTCGCCCACACGGTGACGAAGGAGATGTCGCGCAGCTCGCGATAGAGGAGATAGCCTGAGACGATGACGGCGACGAACCCGATCAACGGCCACACGAACTCACGCGCGTTCTTCATCGGCGGGGGACCGCTCCTCGGCTCAGCCCTTCTGTGCCTGACGGCCCTGGCTCCCGCAAGGCCCGGTGCTTACGCGCCCATACCGGCGATCCAATCGAGCACGCCGCGGGCGACCTCGGCGGCGTTGGGATCGAGCTGGAGGAAATGGCCGCCGCCCTCGATCGTGCGGTGCTCGGCGCCGTGGTAGAGCGCGGTGCGCAGCGTCGAGCCGCGGGTGACGAGCCGGTCGCGCGTGCCGCCGAGGACGAGCGTCGGGACGCCCGCGAGGAGGGCCGAGACGATCGGGCCGGGGACGTGCGCGTCGGTGAGCGCGCGCGGCGACTCGGGCGTCATCAGGGCGGCGTAGCGGGCGACGTGTTCGCGCGGCAGCCCTTCGGAGAACAGCACCTCGTGCGCCGCCATGCCGATCGGGCGCCGGTCGCCGGCGGCCGAGCCCGCGACGGCCTCGATCCAGATATGCGGATCGGTGATCGCGAGCCGCGGGCTCTCGAGCCACAGCCCTTCGGGCGGCAGCGAGGCGAGGAGCGCGAGCGCGCGCATCTCCTCCCGCCCGATGAGCTGCTGCGCCAGGAGGCCGCCGAGCGAGTGGGCGACGACGACCGGCGGCTCGGGCAAAGCCGCAAAGGCACGCTGCAGATCGTCGCGGTAATCCGAAAGCCGCGCCGCGCGTAGGCCTGCCCGGCCCTCGCTCGCGCCGTGACCGCGCAGGCTGACCGCCGCGCAGGCGCGGCCGCGGCGGGCGAAGAACGGCATGAACACCTCGCGCCACATCCATGCCCCGGCGAAGGCGCCGTGGACGAAGAGGACCGGCGCTCCGGTCGGCGCGAAATCGGGCACAGCCTCGATGAATTCGAGCCCCGGCGCGCCGGGCTCGCCGGGGAGCATGCGGATCCTGACGCTCGGCGCCGCGCCGGCCTCATCGCTGCGCCAACCTACTCTTGCATCCATCGCCGGCCTGGCTCTCCTCTCGTGCGCCACCTTCCGCCAATGTAGGAGACATGGCACGGGTTCCAGGAACCTTGTCCACAGCAGGACGCTGTCGATGCCGCCGGAGGAGCCGACGATGGCGCTGAGCGCCGAGGGATACACCGACCTGCCGCCCGGCAAGATCGCGGCCGTCGTCACCTTCCTCGAGATGCGCGAGCGCCCTCTCCGCCCGGTCCGGCCCGCCGGACCTTTCGGGCTGACGCCGATCGGGGACGACATCGAGCGCTATCGCGCGCTCTTCCGCCGCGTCGGCGCGCCCTGGCTGTGGTTCAGCCGCCTCGTCATGCCGGAGCCGGAGCTGCGCGCGATCCTCGCCGATCCGGCGATCGAGGCTCTGGCGCTGCGTGCCGGCGACGCCGATATCGGCCTCCTCGAGCTCGACTTCCGGCACCCGGGCGCCTGCGAGATCGCCTTCCTTGGCGTCATTCCGGAGGCGGTCGGGACGGGCGCCGGAGGCTTCCTGATCGAGACCGCGATCGCGCGGGGCTGGGCGCGGCCGATCGCCCGGCTTTGGGTGCATACCTGCAGCCTCGATCACCCGCGGGCGGTGGCGTTCTATCTCGGCGCCGGCTTTCGCCCCTACAAGCG
>JAJKJG010000160.1 GCA_021154065.1 Methylobacterium sp. | reverse complement strand
TCTACGTCTTCGCCAACGAGGCGCACGGCCACGCGCTCCTCGTCGCCCGGCTTGATAACCTCGGCAAAGGTGCGTCGGGAGCGGCGGTGCAGAACGCGAAGCTGATGCTGGGATTGTGACTCTCTCTCCCGCTTGCGGGAGAGGGTTGGGGTGAGGGGAGAGTGGGCCGCGCCGTGCCCTCACCCGCTCGGCTCTCACCCGGTCGCTTCGCGACTCGACCTCTCCCGCAATCGGGAGAGGCGAGCTACGCCGCCTTGCCGCTGGTGTCGATCTCGGCCGTGCGATCGTGGTAGGCGACGACCTTCTGGCGCTGCTCGCCGAGCTTCTCGATGCCGAGGCTGACGACGTCGCCGGCCTTCAGGAACTGCGGCGGTTTCATGCCGAGGCCGACGCCCGGGGGCGTGCCGGTGGTGATGATGTCGCCGGGCTCGAGAATCATAAAGTGCGAGATGTAGGAGACGAGCTGGGCGCAGTCGAAGATCATCGTCTTCGTCGACCCGGTCTGCATGCGCCGGCCATTGACGTCGAGCCACATGCCGAGGTTCTGCACGTCGCCGACCTCGTCGGCTGTCACCATCCAAGGTCCGAGCGGGCCGAAGGTCGGGCAGCCCTTGCCCTTCATCCACTGGCCGCCGCGCTCGATCTGGAATTCGCGCTCCGACACGTCGTTGCAGACGCAATAGCCGGCGACGTAGTTGAGCGACTCGTTTGCCGCCACATAGGACGCCCGCTCGCCGATGACGATGACGAGCTCGACCTCCCAGTCGGTCTTCTGCGAGGCGCGGGGGATGATCACGTCGTCGTTCGGCCCGACGATGCAGGAGGGCGCCTTGTTGAAGAGGATCGGCTCGGGCGGGATCGGCGCCCCGGTCTCCTTGGCGTGATCGACGAAGTTGAGGCCGACGGCGACGAAATTGCCGGGCCGCGCGACGCAGGCGCCGAGGCGCGCGCCGGCCGGGGCGGCGGGGAGCGTCGACGGGTCGAGGGCGCGAAGCTTATCGAGGCCGCGGCGGGAGAGGGTGGCGCCGTTCACGTCGGGAACGACCCCGGCCAGGTCGCGGATCTGGCCTTGGGCGTCGACGAGCCCCGGCTTCTCTTGTCCCGCGGGGCCGAAGCGGACGAGTTTCATGTCGTGTTCCCTCCTGAAGGCGGCGGTGTTTTGGACCGCGCGAAAGCCGCAGGCAAGCCTCGCTCAGCGCTGTTGCGGTTCTGCCACGCTGTCGCGAAATCATCACAGACGGACGCGCCGCGAGCCGAAGGGGCGGCGCCGATCGCGCCAGGAATGCTGTCGCGAATCTTACCGTCTGCAGGTCTCCTCAAGCAGGTGAATGAAACATCGCCGGCGATACGTCGACGAATATTTGAGGTGTGGGCCCGAATACGCGGATCGATCTCGCCCGCGCTGAGGGATTGCGGCGAAAAAGCACTGTTGGCAGGATGCCGGCCACAAGAACAACGGGTCTCGAGGGCGGGTTTTCACATGAAGCTGATGCATCGTTCCGTCGCCTTGGCGACGGTGTCCCTCGCAGCGCTGACGGCGCTCGGCTCGGGCGCGCTCGCGGGCGGCTTCGCGGTCCGTGAGCAGAGCGCCCAGGCACAGGGCATGTCCTTTGCCGGCGCCGCTTCGGGCTCGGGCGGCCTCGGCTCGATGTTCTGGAACCCTGCCACCATCACCATGAACCCGGGCTGGCAGAGCCAGTACAGCGCCTCGATCATCGTTCCGAACGCCGAGATCCAGCCGCTCCCCGGCACGTCGCCGCTCGCCGCCTTTCCGGCCTTCTCGGGCAACTTCGTGCCGTCGGGCGACATCGGCCAGGACGCGCTCCTGGTGTCCGGCTACTCGTCGATACAGATCAACGACTGGCTCTGGATCGGCAACACGTCGACCGCCCCCTACGGCCTCGTCACCAAGCCGCACGACGTATGGTCGGGCCAGGTCTACTCGCGCTCGTCGAAGATCGTGACCTTCGACATCAACCCGATCATCGGCATCAAGGTCACCGATTGGCTGTCGATCGCGTTCGGTCCCGAGCTCCAGTATTTCACCACGACGTTGAAGCGCGCGACCGGCCCGACGGCGACCGCCGGCAGCGCCATCCTGCGCGGCGACAGCTTCGGCGGCGGCTTCACGGCCGGCGTCACCTTCACGCCGTGGGCCGGCACCGTGTTCGGCGTCGGCTTCCGGTCCTCGATCCATCACGAGCTCGACGGCAGCATCAAGCCTGCCGTCGGGCTCTACATCCCGGTCAAGGCGAACATCAACACGCCGGAGACGGTGACGTTCGGCCTGACCCAGAGCATCTGGCCGAACCTGCGCGTCAATCTCGGCCTGGAGTGGGCGAACTGGAGCCGGCTCGGGACCTCGCCGGTGGTGGCGCAGGAGACCATCCCGGGCCTTGCCGCCTACGGCGCCGCGGTGACGACCCTGCCGCTCAACTACAAGGACGGCTACTTCTACTCCGCGGGCCTCGAATACGACTGGAACCAGCGCCTGACGCTGCGCGCCGGCGTCGCCTACGAGGATTCGCCGATCACCGACCGCATCCGCTCGACGCGGCTGCCGGACAACGACCGCATCTGGCTGTCGATCGGCGGCAGCTACAAGTGGAACGAGAAGCTCTCCTTCGACGTCGCCTACACCCACATCTTCGTGCGCGACACGCCGATCCGGATCGTGCCCGGCCACCAGGACTTCATCGCGGCACCGGCGGCGCTCGGCGGGCTGCCGTTCGTCGGCGACGTCGACGCCCGCGTCGACATCTTCTCGGTCGGGCTCAAATACCGCTGGGACACGCCGTCGATCCCGATCCCGGCACCGGTCGTGACCAAGGGCTAAAAGCTTAAAGGGGCGTCAAAGCCAGAAGAGAAAGGGCCGGCGGAAACGCCGGCCTTTTCCGTTGGAGCCCCGTCATTCCCCTGAAGCGGTTGTGCGCTTCGGCACCGCTGGTGTTTATGGGTTCCGGATTCCTCGCTTCGCGAGGCCCCGGAATGACGAGACGCCTCAGGCCTTCGCCTTCACGTATTCCCCCGGCGCGTCGCAGATCGGGGTGAGCTTGCCGCCGCCGGGCTCGCGGGCCGGGACGCGCTCCGGGTTCTGCTTGTCGACCCAGGCGAACCAGTATGGCCACCACGAGCCGGGATGCTCCTCTGCCTTCGCGACCCAGTCCTCGAACTTTCCTTTCGGCGGGCCGCCGGTCCAGAACTGGTATTTCGGCTTCGACATCGGGTTGACGACGCCGGCGATGTGGCCGGAGCCGGCCATGACGTAGTCGACCTTGCCGCCGAAGGCCTTCGAGCCGTCGAAGACCGACAGGGCAGGGGCGATGTGGTCCTCCTTGGCGGCGAGATTGAAGATCGGGATCTTCACCTTCTTGAGGTCGAGCCGGACGTTCTCGAGGACCATCTCGCCCTTGGTGAGCTTGTTCTCGAGGTAGCAGTTGCGCATGTAGAAGGCGTGGTTCGCGGCCGGCATGCGGGTCGAATCGGAATTCCAGTACAGGAGGTCGAACGGCATCGGCGCCCGGCCCTTGAGGTAGTTGTTGATCATGTAGGGCCAGATCAGGTCGTTCGGCCGCAGCATGTTGAAGGCGTTCGCCATGCGCGAGCCTTCGAGATAGCCGCGCTGCTGCATGCCTTCCTCGAGCGCCGTGAGCTGCTCCTCGTCGACGAACACCTTGAGGTCGCCGGCGTGCTTGAAATCGACCTGGGTCGTGAGGAAGGTCGCGCTCTCGACCCGGTCGTCGCCGGTCGCCGCCATATGGGCGAGCGCGACCGCGAGGAGCGTGCCGCCGACGCAATAGCCGATGGTCGTGACCTTGCGCTCACCCGTGGCCGCCTCGACGGCGTCGAGCGCCGCGAAGATGCCCTCGCGCATGTAGTCGCCGAATCCCTTCTCGGCGTGGCGCGCGTCGGGGTTGACCCAGGAGATCACGAATACGGTCAAGCCCTGCGACACCGCCCAGCGGATGAAGCTCTTCTCGGGGTTGAGGTCGAGGACGTAGAACTTGTTGATCCAGGGCGGCACGATCAGGAGCGGGCGGCGCAGCACCGTCTCGGTCGCCGGCGCGTACTGGATGAGCTCGATGAGATCGTTGCGGAACACGACCTTGCCCGGCGTGTTCGCCATGTTGACCCCGACCTCGAAGCGCTCCGGGTCCGACTGGCGCATCTTGAGCTCGCCCCGGCCGGCCTCGATGTCCTCGGCGAGCATCTTCATGCCGCGCACGAGATTGGCGCCGTTCTCCTGGATCGTCGCGCGGATGAGCTCGGGGTTCGTGGCGAGGAAGTTCGAGGGCGAGAGCGCGCTCGACAGCTGCCGGACGTAGAACTCGGCCTTGTGGCGGGTGTGCTCGTCGAGCCCTTCCGCCTCCTGGACGAGCGTCTCGGCCCAGCGCGAGGTGATGAGATAGGCCTGCTTGAGGAAGTCGAAGACCGGGTTCTGCGACCACTCCGGGTCCTTGAAGCGGGAATCCTTCGGATCCGGCGCCGCGACCGGGGCGGCGGCCTCGCCCTGCATCCGCTTCAGCGTCGTCGACCAGAGGTCGAGGAAGGTCGAGCCGAGGCGGGTTTGCGCCTCGATCGCCTTCTGCGGGTCGACGAGCCAGTACTCGGCGACCTGGCCGAGGGTCTTGACGTAGTCGGCGGCCTTGTCGGCAAGACCGGTGTTGGCGCGCTGCTCCTCGAGCGGCCTGAGGTAGGCGGCCGTCGCCTTGCCGGCCTCCTCGACGAGCGCCGCCATGTTGCGCGACAGCTCCTCGACGTTCGGGATCGGAAGCTGGGCCTCGTCCTTGGCCGGCACTTGCTGCATGACGGTGGCGCTCCTCCGGAACCCTATGCCGTTGAGGCGGGCCCTCTTTTCGTCATTTTAACGCCCTAGGCAGCAAAATCGCCAGAACGAATATGGTTCAGGGCAAACGCCGCTTTTCCGGAGATCGCGCGTGGTGACGAACCGCTTGCCGGCTCGGGGCCTCTTTCTGGCCGGGGCCCTCGCATGCGCGGCGCTCGCCGGCTGTGCCCCCGACACCAATCCGATCCGCGACGTGTTCGTCGCGACCGGCGTCGGCGCCGAGCGCAAGAAGCCGGTGGAGTTCGTCGAAAAGAGCCGCCCGGCAAGCGTCGACTTCACGCCGGTCGGCGTCGCCCCGCCGAAGCGCGCCGTCGTGGCGAAGCCGAAGTCCGGCGTCACCGCGGCCGAGGCCGAGATGGACGCCTACCGCACCGCGAACGAGAACAAGGCCAAGGAAGCGAAGGCGGTCGGCGCCACCGTCCAGCCGCTGCAGCGGCCGGTCGTGCCGCCGGCCGCCCAGTAATCGGAGCGCCGCGGGGGCTGCAACGCATCCCGCCGGCTGCTGGAGCGCGATGACTTCTCGTCTGGTCGTCATCCCGCTCTACCTCTTTGTTGAGCATGATCTTTTCCGAAAACCGGTAGCCACTTTTCGGGATCATGCTGTAGAGAAGCCGCGAACCCGGCCGGCGCACCGGCCCGCAAAGGACCCGTCGATGCACGAATTCCACCGCATCAAGCGTCTGCCGCCCTACGTCTTCGAGGAGGTCAACAAGATCAAGGCGCAGGCGCGCGCCGGCGGCGCCGACATCATCGACCTCGGCATGGGCAACCCGGACCTGCCGGCGCCGGCGCACGTCGTCCAGAAGCTGTGCGAGACCGCCGGCAAGCCGCGCACCGACCGCTACTCGGCCTCCAAGGGCATCGCCGGCCTGCGCCGGGCCCAGGCGGCCTACTACGCCCGCCGCTTCGGCGTGAAGCTCAATCCCGAGACCCAAGTCGTCGCGACGCTCGGCTCGAAGGAGGGCTTCGCCAATATGGCGCAGGCGATCACCGGGCCCGGCGACGTCGTGCTCGTGCCGGACCCGAGCTACCCGATCCACGCCTTCGGCTTCCTGATGGCGGGCGGCGCCG
>JAJKJG010000159.1 GCA_021154065.1 Methylobacterium sp. | reverse complement strand
TCGTCGACCGAGGCGCGCTTCTCCGACTTGTTGCCGGGGACGATCATGTTCGGCTTCAGCACCGTGCCTTCGAGCACGACGTTCTGGTAGTAGAGCTGCTGGTAGACCTCCTTCAGCACCCACTCGGTAACCTGGGCGCAGGTCTGGATGTCGTGGCCGCCGTCCATCAGAACCTCGGGCTCGACGATCGGCACGATGTCGGCCTCCTGGCACAGCGCCGCGTAGCGGGCGAGGGCGTGGGCGTTCGCCAGGATCGCGGCGTAGCTCGGCTTGCGCTCGCCGATGTCAATGACGGCGCGCCACTTCGCGAAGCGGGCGCCAAGGCCGTGGTAGTCCTTCAGCCGCTCGCGCAGCCCATCGAGGCCCTCGGTGACCGTCTCGCCGGGCGAGAACGGCAGCGGCTTCGCGCCGGCGTCGACCTTGATGCCGGGGATGGCGCTGGTGTCGGCGATGATCTTGACGAGCGGGGTGCCGTCCTTCGCGCTCTGGCGGATCGTCTCATCATAGAGGATCACGCCCGAGATGTAGTTCCGCATGGCCTCGGTCGAGCGGAACAGGAGCTCGCGGTAGTCGCGCCGGTTGTCGGCGGTCGACTCGACGCCGATCGCGTCGAAACGCTTCTTGATCGTCGACGAGGATTCGTCCGCCGCGAGGATGCCCTTGCCGGGCTTCGTCATCGCCTCGGCGGTCTTGTTCAACTGGTCGAGGTTCATGTCCTCCGTCTCCTCCACATCGTCATCCCGGGCGTGCGCAGCACGACCCGGGATCTTCCAACCAAAAGGTCGCCCGGCGCGAGATCCCGGATCGGCGCTTCGCGCCGTCCGGGATGACGAGCCCTTTACTTCCTCCGCAGCGCCTCCACCCCCGGCAGGGGCTTGCCTTCGAGCCATTCGAGGAAGGCGCCGCCGGCGGTCGAGACATAGGTGAACTCACCGGCGACGCCGGCGTGGTTCAGCGCCGCGACGGTATCGCCGCCGCCCGCCACCGAGACGAGCTTGCCCTGCCGGGTGCGCGCCGCGGCGTGGCGCGCCGCCGCCACCGTGCCCTGGTCGAAGGGCACGTGCTCGAAGGCGCCGAGGGGGCCGTTCCAGACGAGCGTCGCGGCGTCGTTGATCGCCGCGTTGACGCGGTCGACCGACTGCGCGCCGATGTCGAGGATTATGCCGTCGGACGGGATCGCGTCGATGCCGTAGGTGTGGTGCGGCGCGTTTGCCTTGAGCTCGCCGGCAACGACGGCGTCGACCGGCAGGATGATGGCGCAGTTCGTCTCGCGCGCCTTGTCCATGATGCGCCGCGCCGTCGCGCCGAGGTCCCGCTCGGCGAGCGAGCGCCCGACGCCGATGTCGATCGCCTGCAGGAAGGTGTTCGCCATCCCGCCGCCGATGACGAGGGCGTCGACCCTGGCGACGAGATTCTCCAGGAGATCGATCTTGGTCGAGACCTTGGCCCCGCCGACGACCGCGACGAGCGGGCGCGCCGGTGCCTCGAGGCCCTTCGCCAGGGCATCGAGCTCGCCCTGCATGGCGCGGCCGGCATAGGCCGGGAGCAGGTGGGCGAGCCCCTCGGTCGAGGCATGCGCCCGGTGCGCCGCCGAGAAGGCGTCGTTGACGTAGACGTCGCCGAGCGTCGCCAGCGCCTTCGCGAAACCGCTGTCGTTCTTCTCCTCGCCGGCGTCAAAGCGGGTGTTCTCGAGCAGAAGGATATCGCCTTCCTTCATGGCCGCGACGGCCTTCGCAGCCGCTTCGCCGATGCAATCCTCGGCGAACGCTACCGGGCGCCCCAGCACGTCCGAAAGGGCGGCGGCGATCGGCTTCAGGGACTGCTCCGGGTCGCGCCCCTTCGGCCGGCCGAAATGCGCGAGCAGCACGACCTTGCCGCCCTTGTCGGCGATCTCCTGGATGGTCGGGATCACGCGCTCGAGGCGGGTCTGGTCGGCAACGCGCCCGTTCTCCATCGGCACGTTGAGGTCGACGCGGACGAGGACGCGCCTGCCCTTGAGATCGGCGCCATCGAGCGTGCGGACGCTCATCCGGGCAGGCGCCCCAAGAGGTATTTCTGGGCCGCGAGCACGAAGACGGCGGTGAGGAGCGCCGTCACGATCGCCGTGAGCCAGAGCGAGTTCAGGCCGGGAAGGCCGCGCACGCGGCGGCCGAGTTCCTCGACCCGCTCGCGCACGACGACGAGGTCGGACTGCAGCGCCGCGTCGGTCATGCGCGCCATCGCCGCCTCGACCTTGTCCTGGACGCGCAGCATCCCGGTCTCGGTGCGGGCGTATTTCTCCTCGATGCGCGCCGTCTTGTCCTCGATCCGCGAGAGCTGGTCGAGGCGCTCGCCGAGCATCGGCGCCGATTCCGGCGCTGCCGCCGCGGCGGGCGGAGCTGTCGGCACGGATTCGACGGCGGCCCTCAGCTCCTCGACGCTCGGGGCGTAGGGACTGGTTCCAAGCGTCGGCTCGACCCGGTTCGTGGTCGTTGAATCGGCCATTGGATCAACCTCGTCTTCGGCGGCGCTACGGCTTCACGGCGCGCAACAGGGTGAACACGATGGCAGCTCCCGCGGCCCAGGTCGCCAGGATGGCTCCGATCAGCTGAAGCCAGTTGGGCGCTTGAGAGAGTCTGCCCTTGATCTCGGCTAGCGAGACCTCGATAGATGTCAGCTTCGCTTCTATGCTCTTCAAGCTGGTCTTGACGTCCTTGACGTCACCCTCAAGCCGCTCGACTCGCTCCCCAAGCATCGGATCCTCCGGGCCGCCTCCTGAGTTCCCCGCGAACCGCGGCAGTCTGACGATTTCAGCCATCAGCCTCGTTCTTCATGATCGGCTTTTCGGCCCGCCGCAATACGCCTGTCATATGATGCTCAAGGTACCCGCACCGTGTGCAAGCTAACGTGATTACCGGGTTCGCCGGATCGCTGAGCAGCGAATGTAGGGCAATGCGGCTGTAGGAATGCAGCTTTCCTGTCCCAAGTGCATCGATGTCAGACGCTAGATAGAAGGTTTCATTACCGCAGCGAAGGCAGCGTAGGTCAGGGAAGCTGGCGTTTACCAGCTCCTTGAGTTCCTCGAACCCGCGGTTCTCTTCGGTCGCTACCGTCATAATAATGGCCGCGCGTCCCGCATCAGATCAGCTTCGCCATCGCGACCGCGGTGTCGGCCATGCGGTTCGAGAAGCCCCATTCGTTGTCGTACCACGCCATCACGCGCACGAGGGTGCCGTCCATGACCTTGGTCTGGTCCATGTGGAACGTCGCCGAATGCGGGTCATGGTTGAAGTCGATCGAGACGTTCGGCTCGTTGGTGTAGGTCAGGATGCCCTTGAGCTGCTGCTCGGCGGCGCGCTTCACGGCGGCGTTGATCTCGTCCTTCGAGGTCGCTTTGTTCGCCACGAACTTGAAGTCGATCACCGAGACATTCGGCGTCGGCACCCGGATCGAGACGCCGTCGAGCTTGCCGTTGAGCTCGGGCAGGACGAGGCCGACCGCCTTTGCGGCGCCGGTCGAGGTCGGGATCATCGACAGCGCCGCGGCGCGGGCGCGGTAGAGGTCCTTGTGCATCTGGTCGAGGGAGGGTTGGTCGTTCGTGTAGGAGTGGATCGTCGTCATGAACCCTTTCTCGATCCCGACCGCGTCGTGCAGCACCTTGGCGACCGGCGCCAGGCAGTTCGTGGTGCAGGACGCGTTCGAGACCACCTGATGGTCCCTCGTCAGCCGGTCGTGGTTGACGCCGTAGACGACCGTGAGGTCGGCGCCCTCGGCCGGCGCCGAGACGAGGACGCGCTTCGCGCCGGCGTCGAGATGGGCCTTCGCCTTGTCCTTCGCGGTGAAGATGCCGGTGCACTCCAGGGCGATGTCGGCGCCGAGCTCCCGGTGCGGCAGCTCGGCCGGGTTCTTGATCGCCGTCACCCTGATCTTGTGCCCGTCGACGACGATCGAATCGCCCTCGACCGTGACCTCGCTCGGGAAGCGGCCGTGCACCGAGTCGAAGCGCAGCAGATGGGCGTTGGTTTCGACCGGGCCGAGGTCGTTCACCGCCACCACCTCGATGTCCTTGCGCCCGGACTCGACGATGGCGCGCAGGATGTTGCGGCCGATGCGCCCGAACCCGTTGATCGCGACCTTGACCGTCATGTCGGAAAGCTCCTCACAGATTATGCGTGCGCAGCACCTGGTCGGCGACGGCCTCGGCCGTGATCCCGAAGTGCCGGTAGAGGTCCTTGTAGGGCGCGCTCGCGCCGAAACCCTTCATGCCGACGAAGAGGCCGTCGGGGCCGATGAGCGCGTCCCAGCCGAAGCGCACCGCCGCCTCGATCGCCACCTTGACCGGCGCATCGCCAACGATCCGGCGGCGGATTGGTTCAGGCTGGGCGAGCAGCAGGTCGAGCGAGGGCACCGACACGACGCGGGCGGTCATGCCGCGCCCGGAGAGCAGCTTTTGCGCCGCGAGCGCGATCTCGAGCTCGGAGCCCGAAGCGAAGAGCGTCGCCTTGGCCTCGCCCTCGGCCGGCGCGATCTCATAGGCGCCGGCGGCGCAGCGGTTCTCCCCGCCGGCCTCGGTGCGCAGCGGCGGCAGGCTCTGTCGGGTCAGCGCCAGCACGGTCGGCCCGTCGCTGCGCTCGATCGCGAGCTGCCAGCATTCCGCCGTCTCGACGGCGTCCGCCGGGCGGAAGACGCGCAGGTTCGGCATCGCCCTCAAGGCCGCAAGATGCTCGACCGGCTGATGCGTCGGTCCGTCCTCGCCAAGCCCGATCGAGTCGTGCGTCATGACGTAGATCGCCGGGATGCCGGACAGCGCCGCGATGCGGATCGCCGGCCGCGCATAATCGGTGAAGACCAGGAACGTCGCGCCGGCCGGGCGGAAGCCGCCATGGAGCGCAAGCCCGTTCATGGCGGCCGCCATGCCGTGCTCGCGGATGCCGTAATGGATGTAGCGCCCGCCATATTGGCCCGGCGCGACGACGGTCAGGTTCTTGGTCTTGGTGTTGTTCGACGGCGTCAGGTCGGCCGAGCCGAGCACGAGCTC
>JAJKJG010000158.1 GCA_021154065.1 Methylobacterium sp. | reverse complement strand
TTGGCGGCTCAGATCCTGGCGGCGATCGGGCCGGCCGTGCTCGTCAAGGGAGGGCACGCCGAAGGCGAGGAGGTCGTGGACCTGCTGATCCCCGGAGGGTTCATGAAGGAGGCCCAACGCTTCGTCCATCCGCGGCTCCACACCACCTCGACCCACGGCACCGGCTGCACCCTGTCGTCCGCCATCGCCGCGGGGCTCGCCAAGGGTCTTTCGCTGCGCGAGGCGATCGCTTCGGCAAAGCGCTACGTCAGCGCCGCCATCGCGGCGTCGGACACGCTCCGCATCGGGCATGGGCACGGTCCCGTGCATCACTTCCATGGCCTCTGGACGGCTTGAGCTCTCCCGCCGCGCCGCGCTCGGCCTCGCGGCGGTCGCGGCGCCGGCGGTCGCGGCGCCGGCGGTGGCGCGCGCCGAGGAGCGGCTGCGCTGGCGCATGGTCACCTCGTGGCCGAAGGGCCGCGCCGGCCCCGGCGTCTCGGCAAAACGCATCGCCGATCGCATCAACGCCATGGCGGGCGGGCGGCTGCAGATCGACCTCTTCGCCGCCGGCGAGATCGTGCCGCCGCTCGCGGTGCTCGACGCGGTCTCGAACGGCACCGTCGAGATCGGCCACACGGCGGCGCTGTATTGGCAAGGCAAGATCCCGGCGGCCGGCTTCTTCACCACGGTGCCGTTCGGCCTCGGGCCGGTCGAGCACGAGGCCTGGATCGAGCTCCGCGACGGCCAGGCGCTGTGGGACGAGCTCTACCGGCCGCACGGCGTGCGCGCGTACCTTGCCGGCAATACCGGGCCGTCGATGGGCGGCTGGTTCCGCCAGAAGCTTGCCGGGCCGGACGACCTCAAGGGCATGCGCATCCGCGTGCAGGGGCTCGGCGCCGAGGTCTTCCGGCGCCTTGGCGCGGTGCCGATGACGGTCGCGGCCGGCGACCTCCTGCCGGCGCTCGAGCGCGGCTCGATCGACGCCGCCGAGTTCCTGGCGCCGGCGACCGACCTCGAGACCGGCCTGCACAAGAACGCGCCGTTCTACTACGCGCCCGGCTTCAACAAGCCGAACGGCGCGAGCGAGCTGATGATCTCGCTTTCCGCCTGGGACCGGCTGCCCGAGGATCTGCGCACGGTCGTGCGCGAGGCGGCGCGGGCCGAGCACACGCTCGGGCTCGCCGACGCGCACGAGCGCAACGCCGCGGCGCTCGTCGAGATCCTCGGCCGCAGCCAGGTCTCGCTCGAAGCCTTCCCGCGCGCCATCCTCGACGCCGCCCGCAAGGCGTCGGCGGAGCTGATCGCCGACATCGCCGAGACCTCTCCCCTCGCCCGCCGCATCGTCGACAGCTACACGGCCGCCGCAAACGACATGCGCGGCTGGTCGGCGCTCGCCGCCGACATGGCCCGGGCGCTGGCAAGAGCTTGAGCATGATCCCGAAAACTGGGAACCGGTTTCCGGGAAAGATCATGCTCGAACAAACAGATAGAGTTGGGATGATGATTCGAAGAAAAATCATTCCGCTCTTGCCGTCCCGCCTTGCGCCGGCGCCCGACGGCGGACGCCTGTCTCTGGCAAGGGCGGGCAGCGAGCCTCGTCATCATCCGGTCATCGGGGAGCGCACGCGATCATGATCCCCAAGGGGCAGGTCGCATGTCGCCGAGCATGGTCGGGATCAGCTCGGAGACGGTCGGATGGATCGGCACAGCGTGCTGGAGCGTGGCGTAGGATGCGCCTGCGTTCATCATGTCGAGGATGCCGTGGATCGCCTCGTCGCCGCCGGTCCCGAGAATCGCGGCGCCCAGGATCTTGTGCGTCTCGGCGTCGACGACGACCTGCATGAACCCTTTCGTCTCGCCCTTCTCGATCGCGCGCGAGACCCGGGTCATCGGCCGCTCCCCGATCAAGAGCGGCCGGCCGGTCGCGCGCGCCTGCGCCACTGTCATCCCGACGCGCCCGAGCGGCGGATCGATGTAGAGGGCATAGGCCGGAATGCGGTCGCTCACCCGCCGCTCTTCGCCGTCGAGAGGTTTGCGGCCACGATCTCGAAATCGTTGTAGGCGGTGTGCGTGAAGGCGCCGCGGCCGTTGCAGTCGCCAAGCGCCCAGATGCCGGGCACGTTCGTGGCAAGGCCCTCGTCGACGGCGATAAAGCCGCGTTGATCGGTCGCGACGCCGGCGCGATCGAGGCCGAGGTCGTCCGTGTTCGGGCTGCGCCCGACGGCGAGGAGCACGTGCGAGGCGACGACCTCCGGCTCTCCCGCCGTGCAATCGACCGATACGGCCGCTCGCTCCGGGTGGCTGCGGAACCCAATGCACTCGGCGCCGGTGCGCACCGTGACGCCCTCGTCGGCGAGAATGGCCCGGATGGCCTCCGAAACCCTCTCGTCCTCGCGGGCGATCAGGCGCGGCCCCTTCTCGACGACCGTGACCTCGGCCCCGAAGCGCCGGTGCATCTGCGCGAACTCGAGCCCGATGTAGCTGCCGCCGACGACGACGAGATGCTCGGGCACCCGGTCGAGCCCCAGGATCGTGCTGTTGGTCAGGTAATCGACCTCACCGACGCCCGGCATGTCGGGCACGGCGGCGCGCCCACCGACGTTGATGAAGATGCGGGGCGCCGTCAGCAACTCCTCCCCGACCCGGACCGTGTCCGCGCTCTCGAAACGGGCGTGCCCTTGCATGACCGTGCAGCCGGGCATGCCGCGCAGCCACTTCTCGACGCCCGTACGCGAAGTGGCGGCGACGGCGTCGGCCCGCGCCTTGACGCGCGCCATGTCGATCGTGACGGGGCCGTCGAGCACGACGCCGTACTCGCGGCCGCGGCGCGCGAGATGGGCCGCATAGGCGCTCGCGACCATCGTCTTCGTCGGCGTGCAGCCGGTGTTGACGCAGGTGCCGCCGAAGAGATTCCGCTCGACGACGGCGACCGTCATTTTGGCCCGGGTGAGCCGATCGGCGAGCGACGGGCCGGCCTGCCCGGCCCCGATGATGATCGCATCGAACCTGTGGGCCATCGCGCGCTCCCTTATTCGGCGGCCTCGAGCCGACGGCCGGGCTGTCCGCAGCCGCGGCCTCGGGGCTGCCGGTCGGGCGCCGACGCGAGCTGCGCTCGCGAAGCCATTGGAACATAACTAGACTCCGGCGACATCGATGACTGCCTGGGCGAAGTCCCGCGGGGCTTCCTGCGGCAGGTTGTGCCCGATGCCTCCCATGATGTGCCGATGCTCGTAGGGCCCGGAAAATTTCTTTCCGTACGCAGCCGGATCGGGGTGAGGCGCACCGTTGGCATCGCTTTCGAGTGTGATGGTCGGGACGGTGATGACCGGGCTCTGCGCAAGCCGGCTTTCCAGATCGGCGTATTTCGGTTCGCCCTCGGCCAAGCCGAGCCGCCAGCGGTAATTGTGGATCACGATATCGACGTGATCCGGGTTGTCGAAGGCCGCCGCGCTGCGATCGAACGTAGCGTCGTCGAACTGCCATTTCGGTGAGGCGAGCTGCCAGATCAGCTTCGAAAATTCGTGCCGGTATTTCTCGTAGCCGGCACGGCCGCGGTCGGTGGCAAAATAGAATTGGTACCACCATTCGAGCTCGGCCCGCGGCGGCAGCGGCATCCTGCCGGCCTCCTGGTTGCCGATCAGGTAGCCGCTCACCGAGACCATGGCCTTCGTGCGCTCCGGCCAGAGCGCCGCGAAGATGTTGGCCGTCCGCGCTCCCCAATCGAAGCCGGCGAGAATCGGCTTCTCGAGCTTGAGAACGTCCAGCAACTCCTTGAGATCGACGGCAAGCGCCGACGGCTGACCGTTCCGGACCGTTGCGCTCGACAGAAATCGCGTCGTGCCGTAGCCGCGCAGGTACGGGACGATCACCCGGTAGCCGGCCGCGGCCAGCGAAGGCGCGACATCGACGAAACTATGAATGTCGTACGGCCAGCCGTGCAGGAGAACGACGACAGGCCCGTCGGCGGGACCGGCTTCGGCGTAGCCGACATTGAGGACGCCGGCGTCGATTTGCTTCAGCGCGCCAAACGACGTGTTCGTCCCGGGCTTGATGGCGGGCAGCTGTCGCGCCGGCGTGCGGGCCTGCGCGTTCGCCGGCTCGACGGCCGAGAGCTCGGCGGCGGCGACCAGTGCCGTCGCACCTCCCAAGAAGCCGCGGCGATGGACCGTCCTCCGGTCGGGCTTTCCGCTTCCGCGCATCGCCAGTCTCCTCGTTCACCGATAGTTGACGCGCAGCCGCTCACGACGACAGCGGCTTGCCGGCCTGCTCTGCCACCATGTACTCGGCATACCAGGCCGGCCAATCCTCATCGCGCCGGCCGCCCATGCGCGTCTCGTGCTCGCCGTGGGCAACCGAAGCGCGCCGCATCGCGCCCGCCAGATCCGATGCGGAGGCAAAGGTCGTCGCGTTCGAGTCGACGCGGCCCGGCAGCCGGGCGGTGACCTCCTGCAGCAGCCATTCGTTGCCGTCGGGATCGCTGAACGTCGCGAAAGAGGAGTAGCTGGCCCGCGCCGGGTGCCGACCGATGAGAAGCGGTTTTCCCGGACCGTCACGATGAGACACCTCGCTCACGTCGACACCGCGGCGGACGAGGTCGGTGCGCGCTGCCTCGATGTCGGGCACGATGAGATAGAGTCCCGCCGCCGAGCCCGGCACGGCCGACGTGACGCCGGTGCCGAAGTGGATCGAGCACGGCGAGCCTGGAGGCGTGAATTGCACGACCCGAAACGCGTCGCCGATGACGAAGTCGGCGTCGACCCTCCAGCCCAGGCTGCCGTAGAAGCGCTTGGCGCGGTCGACGTCGGATACGGGGACGACGACGACCTCGAGCTTCATGTCGCCCGTCCCGGCGGAGCGTGCGGCCTCTCGCTCGATCACCGCGTCGCGTTGACTCATGACGATCTCCTTTCGTGTCCTCGCGGCGGGCTCGGGCGCTCGCCTTCGGCTATGCACCCAACATGCATGTCTCCTGCGCGGGCGGCGAGTAAATTGATGTAAATCGTTGCTAACGGTGCCGGCTCGGAACCTCGCCTAGGTCCGCATAAAACCGTCCACCTCCGCTTCGGCCCAGGCGAGCGTCCTTTCCATCCGTTCGCCGCGCAGACCTCTGGAGAAGTATCAAAGATCGCCGGCTCGACCCTCGACGCCTGAGCGAATGGCGATCCCGGATAGCCGCTTTCGCGGCTTCCGGGATGACGGCGCGAGGTCTTGAAAAAAGTCCTTGACGCTCATTTCGACGCACTCCCCTCCACCGAGGGAGCCGCCGTGATCACCGGAACCGGTTGGCGGAGGGGAGGCGGTCCCGCGACGTGGGCTCGGTGGTCCATGGCTCGGGCGTCCGCTTCGACGC
>JAJKJG010000157.1 GCA_021154065.1 Methylobacterium sp. | reverse complement strand
GCGAGTTCCTCGACGCCTTTGATCGCCAGGATGTCGTGCGGTGCCGGGTTGCCGTCGACAATGAAGTCGCCGATTTCGACCACGTCCCCGTCCTGCAAGTGGATATGCTTGCCTTTCGGGATGAGGTACTCGACCGGCTCCGAACCGTCGTGCGGGTTCAGCGTCAAGCGGCGCTTATTCTTGTAGTCGCGCCCGAACTGGATCGTGCCCGACTTCTCGGCGATGATGGCCGCGTCCTTCGGCCGGCGCGCCTCGAACAGCTCCGCCACGCGCGGCAGACCGCCCGTGATGTCGCGCGTCTTGGCGCTCTCAGTCGAGATGCGGGCCAGCACGTCGCCCGCCTTGACGGTCGCGCCCGGATCGACCGCGATGATCGCGTCGACCGGCAGGAGATAGCGGGCGTCGCTACCACGGGCGAGCTTCGCGATCTTGCCGTCCGACGTGTTGGTGACGATCGCCGGACGCAGATCGGCGGTCCGCGCGGAGCCGCGCCAGTCGATCACCACGCGCTTGGCGATGCCGGTCGACTCGTCCATCGACTCGATCATCGACTGGCCGTCGATCAGATCCTCGTAGCCGGCCATCCCATCGACCTCGGTGAGGATCGGACGGGTGTAGGGGTCCCACTCGGCGATGCGCTGGCCGCGCTTGATCTGGTCGCCCTCGTCCACCTTCACGCGAGCGCCGTACTGAAGGCGGTGCACCGCGCGATCAGTCCCATCGGGGCCGACGATCACGACCGCCACGTTGCGGCCGGTGGCGATCAGCTCGCCATCGGAGTTGCGGGCCAGGCTGCGGTTGCGGATCCGGACGGCGCCCTCGAAGTTGGACTCGATGAACGACTGGTCCGCGATCTGCGCCGCACCGCCGATGTGGAAGGTACGCATCGTGAGCTGGGTGCCCGGCTCGCCGATCGACTGCGCCGCGATGACGCCGACCGCTTCGCCATGGTTGACCGGGGTGCCGCGCGCCAGATCGCGGCCATAGCAGGTGGCGCAGACGCCGTTCTTGGATTCGCAGACGAGCACCGAGCGGATCTTCACCTCCTGGATGCCGGCGGCGGTGATCGCCTCGATATGGCGCTCCTCGATCATCGTGCCGGCCGGCACGATGGTGGCGCCGTCCGCGTCCACGAGGTCCTCCGCCGTCGAGCGGCCGAGGATGCGCGAGGCCAGGGAGGCGACGACATGGCCGGCGTCAATGATGGCGCGCATCTTGATGCCGCGCTCGGTGCCGCAATCCGGTTCGCGGATGACGGCGTCCTGCGCCACGTCGACGAGACGGCGGGTGAGGTATCCTGAGTTCGCCGTCTTCAAGGCCGTGTCGGCAAGGCCTTTTCGCGCGCCGTGCGTCGAGTTGAAGTACTCGAGCACATCGAGGCCTTCCTTGAAATTCGAGATGATCGGGCTCTCGATGATCTCGCCGGACGGCTTCGCCATGAGGCCGCGCATGGCCGCAAGCTGCTTCATCTGCGCCGGCGAACCGCGTGCCCCCGAGTGCGACATCATGTAGATCGAGTTGACCGGCCTGTCGCGCCCGCCCTCGTCCTTCTTCACTGACGAGATGCGGTTCATCATCTCGGCGGCGAGGCGGTCCGAGCACTTGGCCCAAGCGTCAACGACCTTGTTGTACTTCTCGCCCTGTGTGATGAGGCCGTCCTGATATTGCTGCTCGTAGTCTTTCACGAGCGCGCGCGTCTCCTCGACGACCGCCCACTTGTTCTCGGGCACCACCATGTCGTCTTTGCCGAACGAAATGCCGGCCTTGAATGCGTGATAGAAGCCGAGCGCCATGATCTGGTCGCAGAAGATGACGGACTCCTTTTGACCGCAATGCCGGTAGACGGCATCGATCATGCTGGAGATTTCCTTCTTCGTCATGAGCTTGTTGACGACGTCGAAGGGCACCTTCGGGTGCTTCGGCAGCACGCGCGACAGGATTACGCGGCCTGGCGTGGTGTCGTAGACCCGCGTGACCATCTGGCCGTCCTCGCCGAGACCGGTCCAGCGATATCTGATCTTCGTGTGGAGCGTGATGGCCTTTTGGGCCAGAGCGTGCTCGATCTCACCAATGTCGGCATAGACGCCTCGGATGAGGTTCCTCTTACTCGGGTCCTCTTTCTGCTCCTTTTCGGAGAAGAGTTCGATCTTGTGCTGACCGGGCTCCCCGTCGGCTACGATCGAGAGGTAATAGAGGCCTAGCACGATGTCCTGCGACGGCACGATGATCGGCGCGCCGTTTGCGGGATGCAGGATATTGTTCGTGCTCATCATGAGCACGCGCGCCTCAAGTTGCGCCTCGAGCGAGAGCGGCACATGGACCGCCATCTGGTCGCCATCGAAGTCCGCGTTGAAGGCCGCGCAGACGAGGGGATGGAGCTGGATCGCCTTGCCCTCGATCAGCACGGGCTCGAACGCCTGGATGCCGAGGCGGTGCAGGGTCGGCGCGCGATTGAGCAGCACCGGATGCTCGCGGATGACCTCGTCCAGGATGTCCCAGACTTCCGGCTTCTCCTTTTCGACAAGTTTCTTGGCTTGTTTGACCGTCGCGGACAGGCCCTTGGCGTCGAGCCGTGCGTAAATGAACGGCTTGAACAGCTCCAGCGCCATCTTCTTCGGCAGGCCGCATTGATGCAGCTTCAGCTCGGGGCCGACCACGATGACCGAACGACCCGAGTAGTCGACGCGCTTGCCGAGCAGGTTCTGCCGGAATCGACCCTGCTTGCCTTTCAGCATGTCGGCGAGCGACTTCAACGGCCGCTTGTTGGCGCCCGTGATGACGCGCCCGCGGCGGCCGTTGTCGAACAGAGCATCCACCGCCTCCTGAAGCATGCGCTTCTCGTTGCGGATGATGATGTCCGGCGCGCGCAGCTCGATTAGCCGCTTGAGGCGGTTATTGCGGTTGATGACGCGACGATAGAGATCGTTCAGATCCGAGGTCGCGAAGCGGCCGCCGTCGAGGGGAACGAGTGGACGCAGATCCGGCGGGATCACCGGAACGACGGTGAGGATCATCCATTCGGGCTTGTTGCCGGACTGCAGGAACGCCTCGATAATCTTGAGGCGCTTCATCAGCTTTTTCGGCTTTAGCTCGGAGGTCGTGACTGCGATCTCCTGGCGGAGGTCCATCGCGATCTTCTCAAGATCAAGCTCGCGCAGAATCTTGCGGATCGCCTCGGCGCCGATCATCGCCGTGAACGAGTCCTCGCCGTATTCCTCCTGAGCGCGAATGTACTCGTCCTCGGACAGGAGCTGACGTTCCTTGAGGGGCGTCAAGCCCGGCTCGATGACAACGTAGGACTCGAAATAAAGGATGCGCTCCAGCTCCTTGAGGGTCATGTCGAGCAGAAGACCGATCCGGCTCGGCAGCGACTTCAGGAACCAGATGTGCGCGACGGGAGCCGCGAGTTCGATGTGCCCCATGCGGTCGCGCCGCACGCGCGCGAGCGTCACCTCGACGCCGCACTTCTCGCAGATGACGCCCTTGTACTTCATGCGCTTGTACTTGCCGCACAAGCACTCGTAATCCTTGATGGGCCCAAAGATGCGCGCGCAGAACAGGCCGTTGCGCTCGGGCTTGAAGGTGCGGTAGTTGATGGTCTCCGGCTTCTTGATCTCGCCGTAGGACCAGGACAGAATCTTCTCCGGGCTCGCGATCGAGATTTTGATTTGATCAAAGCTCTGCGGCTGCGCGGTCTGATTAAAGAGATTCATGACCTCTTGGTTCATCGCTGTCTCCTAATTCCCGCCCCGTCATGACCGGGTCAGGCCCGGTCATCTCAGGCTGCGAGGGCGCATCAGGCGCCAAATTCTTCCCGGAACCCTCGAGTTTCTGCCTGAGGGTGACGCGCGCTCAAGGCGCACGTCACTCAGCCGCCTCCGAGGGTGGAACGAGCTGCTCGTTCGCGGCCTGCTTGGTGCTGGTCAGCTCCACGTTGAGACCGAGCGAGCGCATCTCCTTGACGAGCACGTTGAAGCTCTCCGGAATGCCGGACTCGAAGGTGTCGTCGCCGCGCACGATCGCCTCATAGACCTTGGTGCGACCCGCCACGTCGTCCGACTTGACGGTGAGCATTTCCTGCAAAGTGTAGGCAGCCCCGTAAGCTTCAAGCGCCCAGACCTCCATTTCGCCGAAGCGCTGGCCGCCGAACTGCGCCTTGCCGCCCAGCGGCTGCTGGGTCACGAGAGAGTACGGGCCGATGGAGCGCGCGTGAATCTTGTCGTCCACAAGGTGGTGGAGCTTCAGCATATAGATGTAGCCCACCGTGACCTTGCGGTCGAAAGCCTCGCCGGTGCGTCCGTCATAAAGCGTAACCTGCCCCGAGCGGTCGAGACCGGCTTGTTCGAGCAGGTGCTCGATATCGGCTTCCTTGGCACCGTCGAAGACCGGCGTCGCGATCGGCACGCCTCGGCGCAGGTTCTGGCTCATCTCGGCCAGATCCGAATCCGACATGCCGTCGAACTCGTCGCCCGAACCGTCATAAATCTCCCGCAGCTTAGAACGGAGTGCGTCGTAATCGCCCTTCAGCTTGGCGAAGACCTCCCCGTTCTTGCTCTTGTTGATCTCGCTCTGAATGCGGTCAACCAGCTCGCCGACCTGGCGGCCGAGACCGGCCGCGGCCCAGCCCAAATGCGTCTCGAGGATCTGCCCGACATTCATGCGGCTCGGCACGCCAAGCGGATTGAGCACGATGTCGGCATGCGTGCCGTCCTCCAGGAATGGCATGTCCTCGTTCGGCACGATGCGGGACACCACGCCCTTATTGCCGTGACGGCCGGCCATCTTGTCGCCCGGCTGGATTTTGCGCTTCACCGCCACGAAGACCTTGACCATCTTCATGACGCCGGGCGGCAGCTCATCGCCGCGTTGCAGCTTTTCGACCTTGTCGAGGAAACGCTGCTCAAGGCGCTTCTTCGACTCGTCGTACTGCTTCTGCATCGCCTCGATCTCGCTCATCAGGCGGTCGTCGACGACGGCGAACTGCCACCACTGCGAGCGCGGCTGCGTGGCGAGGACCTCGCGCGTCAGCTCGGT
>JAJKJG010000156.1 GCA_021154065.1 Methylobacterium sp. | reverse complement strand
TCGAACAACGCCGTCGGCCCGAGGCCGGACAGGAAGCTGCGGACCTGGTCGAGATCGCGGATCGGCTGCAGACCGTCGCCCGCCGGTCGCGCCTTGAGCGGCAGCCGCACGAGGATGTCGAACACGCGTCCGCTCAAGGCTTCGTCGAGCGAGGCGCCGATACGGACGAGCACGCGTCCGCGCAGCACGTCGAGGACGCCTTGGAAAGCGTAGAGCACGAAAGCGATCACCGCCAATCCAACGAGCGTCGGGACGCTCCGGCTCGGCAGCACGCGATCGTAGATCTCGAGCATGAAGAACGAGCCCGTCAGATAGAGCACGTTGATCATGCCGGTCATGAGGCCGATGCCGAGGAAAGCGTGACGGCAACTCGCCAGAACGGTCCGAAGCTCGGACCGAGCCCGCGCGCGCGGATCAGGATTAGGCAGGCTGCTCACCAAGTTGCCCCCAAGGCGGAGTTTACGGCTGAGTGATCTTCATTATAGCCGATTGTGACCAAGATGTGTATGCGCCGGGACACACGGCCTCGAACGGCGCTATTTTCAAGCTTAACTTGGAACAAATCCTGTTTTGCCCGGTGAGGACGGCGGTTTTGGGCCCGCCGAACCATGCGGCATCGCGACCGCCGGCGCGGCGCCCCTCGCTACAGCGCGATGGCGTAGCCGTCCCGGCGGGGATCGGCGGCGCCCGTGAATGCGCCGGTCGCAGGATCGACGGCGATGGCCTGCATGCCTCCGACCTTCATCGTCCAGGGATCGAACACCTCGAGCTCGTGCCCACGCGCCCGCAGCGCGTCGACCGTCGGGCCGGCGAGCCGGCTCTCGACCTGAATGCGCCTGTGATCCCAGAGCCGCGCGCGCGGCGCTTCGATCGCCTCCTGCAGCGGCAGGCCGAAATCGAGGTGCTGAACGAGCGCCTGCACCTGGGTCTGCATGATCCCATAGCTGCCGGGCGTGCCGAGCGCGAGCACCGGGCGCGCCTCCTTGAGGGAGAGCGTCGGCGACATGCACATCGGCAGGGCGGCGCCCGGCTTGGCGCGGTTGGGGCTCTCCGGGTTGACGTCGGACCAGAACAGAAAGTTGTTGAGGCAGAGCCCCGTGCCCGGGACCACGACACCGCTGCCGAACGGGCTGCCGAGACTCTGTGTCAGGCAGATCATGTTGCCGTCGCGATCCGCGATCGAGAACGAGGTCGTGTGCCCCGGATCTTCGCTGCTCGCGGGCGCGACCCACTGCTCGGTCGGGCCGCTGATCGGGCGGCCGTCGCGCAGGCGCGCCCGCAGCGCCTCGACGGACTCATCGCCGAGGAGCTCCGCAAGCTTCGCTGGCGCCGGGTTGTTCGAACGGATGCGAACCGAGGCGGCGAGCCGGATCGCGCGGTAGACGGTATCGAGATGCTCGACCCCGTCGCGCTCGAGATCGCCGAGGGCAAAGCCCTCCAGGATGCGCAGGGTGAGCAGGAACTGGAACCCCTCGCAGGGCGGCGGCGCCGTGTGCACGTCGAGCCCGCGATAGGAGACCTTGATCGGATCGCGCCAGACCGGCGCCACCGCCTCGAGGTCGCTAAGGGTGAGCGTCCCGCCAAGCTTCGCCAAATGGGCGACGACCGCGCGCCCGAGCGGCCCGCCGTAGAGGTGGCGCGGTCCTTCCGCCGCGATCGCCTCGAATGTGCTGGCGAGATCCGGTTGCCTCAGGATCGTACCGATGCGGACGGTCGCGCCGCCGGCGAGATAGGTGCGCGCGATCTCCGGATACAGCGCGGCCTCGGATCGGAGGAGCTGCGCCGTCTCGTTGATCTCGGCAACGTTGAACTCGATCAGCGGGAAGCCGTCCCGGGCCAGCTCGATCGCCGGTCGCAGCGCTTCCCCGAGCGGCTTGCGGCCATAGGTCGAGACGAGCTCATGCCAGCCGGCGAGATTGCCCGGGGAGCCGACCGCAAGCGCGCCGCGCGCCAGCTCCTCGCGCCGGTTGAAACGCTCGACCGGGAACTTCGACGGGATCGGGGTGACGAAATCGAGCACCCGCAACCGCTTCTCGGCGGCGACGTAGCAGATTGCGAGACCCATGCCGCCGAAACCCGACATGTAGGGCTCGACGAGGTTGAGGGCCGCAGCGGTCGCTGCGGCGGCGTCGAAGGCATTGCCGCCGGACGCAAGCAGCCGCGCGCCGGCTTGCGCCGCCAGGGGGTGGGCGGCGGCGACCATGCCGCGCAGCGAGGTGAGCGTCGGACGGCGTCCATACATGGCGTGCGTTCTCGATCGGTGGCGGCGGGCGGTGCCCGCCTCAGGAATCGACGCTCGCTTATGGCAGCTTGGCGGCGCGCAGGCGAATTCGAGAGCCGCGATGCGCTCAGCGCGAGGCGTCGAGCCCGGTTGCATCGAGCGGCTTCGGGTCGAGCACGAAGAGCAGGCCGGCTTTGCGCAGCACCGCGCGCTTAGCGTCCTCGACCCGGTCGGCGAGGGGCTTTGCCGCGCGAGGCTGGATCATGCGGCGCTGCCGGGCTTGGGCGAAGTCGATGACGCGGCTCTCGCTCGCGCTCGGATCGGGAACAGTGCTCATCCGCGGCCCCTTGCGATTCCAGCAGCGTCCGCGGGCGTAGTTAACGCGCGGTTAACCACTTCGGTCCCAGCCTACGAACCTGCCGGGCGCTTGTGCATAACCGGCGGGGCACCGGGGGGTGTTCGATGGCAAGACAGATCAATGTTCTTCTCGTCGCTGACGACGGGCTGACCCGCACGATCGCCGCGGATGGGCTCGCGATGTACGGCTACGGCGTCGTCACCGCCCGCGACGGCGAGGATGCGGTCGAGCAGTTGAAGACTCACAGGCGCATCGACGTGCTCGTCACCGACGCGGACATGGGCGGGGAGCGCGACGGGCTCGCGGTGGCGACCCTCGCCCGGCAGATCTCGCCGAAGATCGACGTCATTTACGTGTCGCGCATCCCGTACCGGATTCCCGAGCGCGCCAAGGTCCGCGGAGCGCCATGCGTGCGCTCGCCTTACCATCCCCACCAGCTCGCAAGCGTGATCGCGGCGCTGCGTCACCGGGCGCCGAGCGAGGATCTCAAGGCGGTCGCTTAGTGGCGGAGACGGAGTCCGCCCAACCATCGTTCGCCCGTGCCCGCTCTCGTTCTCCTCAGCCCTTGAAATTCCGAGGGAAACCGGCCCGGCCGTGTATCAGCGTTCGCATTTGTTCGCTACAATCCGCGTCCCGCGTTGGGGTGGATGTTGGGGCGGACGACCATGGCTCGGCAGGTAAAGCGGCTCTCGGCGCGCTCGGTCGCGACCCTTAGCAAGCCCGGTAAACACGCGGACGGGGACGGGCTTTACTTGCTGGTCGACGCAAGCGGGGCCAAGCGATGGCTGTTCCTGTTTCGGTGGGGCGGCAAGCTCAAGGAAATGGGCCTCGGGGGCGTCGGGTCGGTCTCCCTCGGGGAAGCCCGCGATAAGGCGGTGGCTGCCCGCCGGGAGGTTGCCGCCGGCCGGAACCCGATTGACGTGCGGCGCGCCGCGGTCGCCTCCCGGGATGCTGCCGTGACCTTCGGCGAGTTCGCCGACAAGCTCGTGGCCGACCTGTCGCCCGGCTTCCGCAATGCGAAGCACCGGGCGCAATGGTCCATGACGTTGACGACCTACGCGGCACCGATTCGGGGCAAGGCCATCGGCGCGATCGGCACGGATGATGTGCTCGCGGTCCTCACCCCGATCTGGCAAACGAAAAGCGAAACCGCCTCGCGGCTGCGCGGCAGAATTGAGCGGGTGCTTGACGCCGCCAAGGCGAGGGGCCTCCGCACGGGTGAGAACCCGGCCCGGTGGCGGGGGCACCTCGACAAGCTTCTCTCGAAACGCCGCAAGCTCACGAGGGGCCATCACGCCGCGATGCCCTACTGCAACGTTCCGGCCTTCATGGCTGATTTACGGAGGCGTGAAGCCGTGGCAGCCCTGGCGCTGGAGTTCACAATCCTGACGGCGAGCCGTTCCGGTGAAGTGCTCGGCGCTCGCCCGGAGGAAGTCGACGCCGCCGGCAAGGTGTGGATCGTACCGCCTGAGCGCATGAAGGGCGGTCGCGAGCATCGCGTCCCGCTCTCGGCAAGGGCCGCCCAAATCCTCGAAGCGGTTGCCTGGATTAGACGGCAGGGGGATTATCTTTTCCCTGGGCAACGGCACGGGCGCCCGCTCTCCTCAAGCGCCATGGAAATGCTGCTGCGACGGATGAAGGTCGAGAACGTCACGGTCCACGGCTTCCGCAGCTCGTTCCGAGATTGGGCCGGCGAGAGCACGTCGTTTCCTCGGGAGATTGCCGAGGCGGCGCTGGCTCATGTGGTCGGCGACGAAACTGAGCGGGCCTATCGCCGCGGCGACGCCCTCGAAAAGCGTCGGAAGCTTATGGAGGCGTGGGCGGGGTTCATCGGCAACCACAACATGGCCGGAGTTGTCGTGGCAACGGCCGCACGGCGCGCGAGGTAAGAGAGTGACGCATTCGGAGTCCTACAAGGATTTTCAACTGTACCGAATTCCGGCGGCGCCGCCGCTCGTCGCCGGAATCGAGTTACGTCATGCTGTCCAGACCGCTGTAAGCACGCTTTTTGGGCTAAAGTGGGTAGCGCAGTTCAGAGCCGGAGAAATCAGCGCGGAGATTGCCGCAAAGGGTGGGAAGGAATCCAGAGAGCGGCGATGGTCTATCGTTCGTCTTATCTTGGTCAGAGCCCTGAAGCGTAACAGAATTCGGTCTTGGGTTTCAGTCAATGGCGAGGTAGCGGAGCCGCTGGCTGGGAGCTATTGGGGACGAACTGACGCTCAATGGCGCGCTGTGTTAGTTGATGCGCATGGGAAGCGAGACGTTCCTGTATTCTGGCTCGAAACTAGCGAGTTCAAGGACTGGCTAGGCGGGCTCGCTTGCTTGCAAGCCGCGGGCACGGTCCCATCGAAGCCTCCGCAGGCTCAGAAGAATGCCAGCTCGCGCCGCCCCAAGCGAGCGCTGGCGGAACAGGCTCTCGCAGCCCTGTATCCAGATGGCGTGCCAAGCCCCGTGGACAAATCTAATGCTGTGCTCTGCCGCGAAGTGGGACAGTGGCTCAAGGATAACAACAAGCCAAAGCTCGATAAAAACGACACCATTTTGAGGGCGGCGCGTCGGCGGTGAGCCCGCAAGCGCCGGAAATACAGCGCAGATTCAGCAAATACGGCATGCCGCCGTTGCGGAATGAATGGTTGCCGAAACGCTCGTAAGCATCCGCCCGTGTTCCACTCTACAGCAACGGACGCGAGCGATGACAGAAACGACTACTACTCCCCTTTTCGCCTCGATCTCCAGGTGGTGCCACCTCAGCGGAATGGGGCGAACCCGGACCTACGAGGAAGCCGGCGCCGGCAATCTTCGCATCATCAAGGTAGGCGGCCGATCGCTTGTCGATGTGCCGCACGGCCTCGCCTGGATGCGCTCGCTGCCGACTGCGCGAATCCGGCCTCCGACAGGCTCCGACCGGAACGGCGAGCCGCAAGCCGGCGCCTTCCGTTCTCGGGAGGCGGCGCATGGATGATCAGTTCGCCGCTCCCGTGGTCGAGCCGAAACCCTCTCCGGCGAGCGACAGCCCGGAACGGCTCTGGGCTTTCTTCGCCGCCGCGCAGGAGAAGTCGAAGGCGACCC
>JAJKJG010000155.1 GCA_021154065.1 Methylobacterium sp. | reverse complement strand
GCGCGTCGCGGCGCGCAGCGCATTGCGGAGCTTGAGGCGGTTCTCGCGCAGGGCGGGATCGTCGGCGTTGACCGTGACCTTGTCGAAGACCGCGTCGACAGGCGGGCGCAGCCGCGAGAGGGCCAGCATCGCGTCCTCGAAGTCCTCGCGCGCGACGGCCTCGCGCGCGGCCTCGCCCTCGGCGACGAGCGCTTCCCACAGCGCCAGCTCCTCGGGCTGGCGCAGGAGGTGGACGTCGGGCGCGGTATCGTAGGCCTTCGCGTCCTTCCTCTCCTCGATGCGCAGGATGTTGGCGGCGCGGCGATAGCCGGCGAGGAGGTTGCGGCCGTCCTCGGTGTCGAGGAAGCGCCCTAGCGCCTCGACCCGGCGCACGATCATCAGGAGGTCGTCGAGCCCCTCCCCTCCCCCTTGCGGGGAGGGCCGACTCGACCGCAGGTCGAGCGGGGTGGGGGTCGTCGGCATGGAACGCGTGCTCGACGCGAGGCGCGCTGCATCAGCCGCAGGCGCATCAGCGGATTCTCCCGCGTCTTGCCCCGCGCCCCCCACCCCTACCCCTCCCCGCGGGGGGGAGGGGGGAGTTCCGAGCGCGAACACCGCATCGATGAGATCGTGCCGCGCGCCCTGCTCGCGGAGATGAACCTTGAGGCGGTCGGCGAAGAAGGAGAGGAGGTCGGATACGATGCTTTCATCACCGAAGAACTCTCGGGCATCCTCCAAAGGGACAGCTTTGGTCGAGCCGGCCAATTTAATGGCGAACTCTTCGAGCTGATCGCTCTCAAGCATGTCCGCCACAATCTCGATATCCCGAACCTCGGCCCCCCGTGAGCGGTAGTAGGCCGCCATCTGGTTCATAGCGGTCGCGTGGAATAAAGGCCCTGCCAGTTTGAGCAGGATTCGGTTCTCCAACACCAACCTAACCACCCCCAGCGCCGCTCTTCGCAGCGCGTAAGGGTCCTTGCTCCCTGTCGGTTTCTCGTCGATCGCCCAGAAGCCGACGAGGGTGTCGATCTTGTCGGCGAGCGCGACCGCGACCGACACCGGATCGCTCGGCACGCGGTCGGAGGGGCCGGCGGGCTTGTAGTGCTCCTCGATGGCGCGCGCGACCGACGCGTCGTCGCCCTGGAGCTGCGCGTAATACCGCCCCATCAGTCCCTGCAGCTCGGGGAACTCGCCGACCATCTCGGTGACGAGGTCGGCCTTGGCGAGCCGGGCCGCGCGCCAGGCCTTGTCCGGATCGGCGCCGACGATCGGCGCCAGCTCCCTCGCCAGCGCTGCGATGCGCTCGACGCGCTCGTATTGCGTGCCGAGCTTCTCGTGGAAGACGATGCTCTTCAGCTTCCCGAGACGGTCCTCGAGCCGGATCTTGCGGTCGGTCTCGAAGAAGAACTTCGCGTCCGAGAGCCTTGCCCGCACGACGCGCTCATTGCCGGCGACGATCGCCGCGCCGCCGTCCGACGCCTCGAGGTTCGAGACGAGGATGAAGCGGTTGGAGAGCGCGCCTTCCCCTCCCCCTTGCGGGGAGGGGTTAGGGGTGGGGGTCGGGGGCATGGAGCCCGCTGTCGACGGCGTGCGTGCCGCATCAGCCGCACGGACCTGACCGGACAACTCGGCGTCCGGCCCCGCGACCCCCACCCCTGCCCCTCCCCGCAAGGGGGAGGGGAAAGAGGAGCGCAGCACGAAGCATTTCTGGTTCGCCCGGATCGTCGCGCGGATGACCTCGGGCGGGATCGACAGGAACGCCGCGTCGAACGCGCCCATCAGCACCACCGGCCATTCGACGAGCCCGGCGACCTCCTCCAGAAGCGCCTCGTCCTCGACGAGCGCGAGGCCGCTCGCGAAGGCGAGGTTCTGCGCCTCGGCGCGGATCAAATCCTTGCGCCGGTCCTGGTCGAGCACGACCTTCGCCCGCTCGAGTGCCGCGGCGTAATCGGCAAAGCGCCGCACCTGGATCGGCGCCGGCGCCATGAAGCGGTGCCCTTGCGTCAGGTCGCCCGAGCGGATGCCGTCGACCGCGAAGGGCACGATGTCTGGCGCCTCGGTCTCCGGCCCGAAGGTGCAGACGATCGCGTGCAGCGGGCGCACCCAGCGTAGCGACCCCGGCTCCGCGGAGGCGGCGCCCCAGCGCATCGATTTCGGCCACGGGAAGGCGCGCACGATGCCGGGCAGGATCTCGGCCAAGGCCTCCGGCGTCGGGCGGCCGGGGCGCTCGATCACGGCGACGTAGAACGCGCCCTTCTTCGGGTCCTCCTCGATCCGCGCCTCGGCGAGCGAGGCGAGGCCGGCGCTCTTGAGGAAGCCTTCGACCGCCTTCTCGGGCGCGCCGACGCGGGGCCCCTTGCGCTCCTCGCGCACGTCCTTGCCCTTCGCCGGCAGGCCGACGACATGGAGCGCGAGCCGCCGCGGCGTCGCATAGGCGACGGCAGCCTCGTAGACGAAGCCGCGCTCGACCAGCGCATCGGTGACGAGCTTCCGCAGATCCTCCGCGGCGCGGCGCTGCATGCGCGCGGGGATTTCCTCGGAGAACAGTTCGAGCAGGAGATCGGGCATGGCGGAGCGCTTAGCAGGCCAGGCCGCCAAAGGGGAGAGGCGCAGCGAACACCTCTCCCGGAGGGAGAGGTCGAGTCCGCGAAGCGGACCGGGTGAGGGATTACGGTCTCGACGGTGAGGGCGCTCCCCTCACCCGGTCGCGCCAACGGCGCGACTCGGCCTCTCCCCATGGGAGAGGCGGGCGCTCACCCCCGTGCCGCCGAGATCTCCAGCTCGCGCACGAGGTCGACGCGGCCGTCGGCGGAGACCTCGCAGCGGATTGTGAACACGGCGCGTCTGGAGCCGTGGGCCAGGTCGAGGAGGCGCATGAAGCGCTCGCCGTTGACGAACACGTCGAAGCGGTGGTCGCCCGCCGTCGCGACGCCGAAATAATCGCCGGTGACGTAGTCGAAATGCTTCGGCCAGGTCTTCGCCCGCGTCTTCAGCTGCTCGGTCGTCGAGCCCCAGATCGTGACGTCGATCTCGCCGAGCTCCTGCAGCGTCTCCTGGGTGCGGTGGTGGATGACGCGGCCGGTGCCGGTGAGCTTCGCGACGCCGGCGTCGGTCGTCGCCGAGAGCACGAGGTCGTAGGCGACCTTGGTGACGGCGATGCGGACGTGGCGCTCGGCCAAGGGCTTCATGCCGCGATCCTGCCGCCGGCCGCGGTCCTGAGCCAGGCCTCGCCGCAGGCCTTGGCGAGCTCGCGGACGCGCAGGATGTAGCTCTGGCGCTCGGTCACCGAGATCACGCCGCGGGCGTCGAGCAGGTTGAAGACGTGGCTCGCCTTGATGCACTGGTCGTAGGCCGGCTGCGCCATGAGGTGGCGCTCGCCGGCGTCGCCGGCCGCGAGATACTTGCGGCAGGCGCCTTCCGCGTCGCGGAAGTGGCGGAACAGCATCTCGGTGTCGGCGTGCTCGAAATTGTGGCGCGAGTATTCCTCCTCGGCCTGCCGGAAGACGTCGCCATAGGTGACCTTGTCGGCGCCTTCGCGGCCGTTGAAGTTGAGCTCGAAGCCGTTGTCGACGCCCTGCAGATACATGGCGAGGCGCTCGAGGCCGTAGGTGAGCTCGCCCGAGACGGGGGCGCACTCGAACCCGGCGACCTGCTGGAAGTAGGTGAACTGCGACACCTCCATGCCGTCGCACCAGCACTCCCAGCCGAGCCCCCAGGCGCCGAGCGTCGGGCTCTCCCAATCGTCCTCGACGAAGCGGATGTCGTGCAGGAGCGGATCGAGGCCGATCGCCTCGAGCGAGCTGAGATAGAGGTCCTGGAGGTTCGGTGGATTCGGCTTCAGGATGACCTGGAACTGGTAGTAGTGCTGGAAGCGGTTCGGGTTCTCGCCGTAGCGCCCGTCCTTCGGCCGTCGCGAGGGCTGGACATAGGCGGCGCGCCAGGGCTTGGGGCCGAGCGCCCGCAAGGTCGTCGCCGGATGGAAGGTGCCGGCCCCCATCTCCATGTCGTAGGGCTGCAGGATGACGCAGCCCTCGCCGGCCCAGAACTGCTGGAGCGTGAGGATCAGCCCCTGGAAGGATCGCGCCGGGCTGAGCGCGGTTTCGCTCGTCATGTCGGTCCTTGGGAAGCGCGCGAACCCTTAAAGGCGAGGCCTCCCTAGTCAAGCGCGTGCGCCGCCGCACGATGTTTCGGACCGGCTCCCGGCACGAAAACCTCATTGGTGTCCCGGCGCACATCGGCGGAAACAAAGCGGCGGCATGAGTCCGCTCGACGAAGGCGGGACGACCCCGGCCGACGAGGAGCAGGACCCGTGAGGACCACGATCATCGCCACGAACCAGCCGTTCCGGTTCCGCAGCATGGTGGCGGCGAGCGGCATTGCGCTGTCGCCCTTCCGTCCGGCCGTCGAGACCGCCGCGCGCTGCCTCAGCGAGGCATCGCGCAGCGCCCCGCGCCTGCGCCTCGTCTACGACGCCGACCAGAAGGCCGCCGCGTGAGGCCGGATGGCGGCGGGATTCGAGCCGCCGCATTTTGTCGAGGACGTCCCGGAACGCCACGCTTGGAGACGCGTTCTCCTCGCAACTTCAGCAGTCAATCCGGAAGGTGCGGCGACGCACGGCGGACGGGGAGGATCTCCCCGATAGTGCCGTCATGCGAAGCGCACCGCTTCCGCCCAAGGGGTCTCACGATGAACCGCACCGCCGCTCTTCTCACCATCGCGCTCCTCTCCTCGCTCGCGACGCCGCTTGTCGTGCAGGCCACGACGCCCGTCCCGCGCGAGCCCGTCGCGGCGCCGGCAGCCGTGCAGGCGTCGGTGCAGACCGCGGCGGTCGAAACCCTGCCCGCGGCCGAGCCTGCCTGCGTCCGCAAGGTGAAGGTGGTCTATGCCGGCTACGGCGAAGCCGCCGCGCGCCCGTGCACGATGGAGAAATAGACCCTCAGAGCCCGAGCCGCGCCCACGCCGCGCGCTCCTCGATCGCGGCGATGACGGCGCCCGGGTCGATCAGTCCGGCGCCGGCGGAGCCGTCCTCGATCGTCGGCTCGCGCCGGCCGAGGACGCGGGCGAGGAGGCCCGGACGTGCCACGGCCACGGGCTTCAGCCGAACCTTCTCGCCGAAACGCTCGCGCAGCACCGCCCCGAGATCGCCGAGGCCGTCGACGAGGCCGAGCCCTTGCGCCTCGGCGCCGGCCCAGACCGCGCCGGAGAAGAGCGCCTCCCGGTCGCCCTTGAGCCGCCCGGCTCGCCGGCTCTCGACGAGCGCCACGAACATCGCGTGGATCTGCGCCTGGATGCCCTTGAGGCGGGCGACGTCCTCCGGCCGTTCCGGGCTGAACGGGTCGAGCATCGCCTTGCTGGTGCCTGCGGTATGGAGGCGGCGCTCGACGCCGAAGCGGTCCAAGAGCTTGTCGAAGCCGAAGCCCGCCGCGATGACGCCGATCGAGCCGACCAGCGAGGACGGGTCGGCGAAAATCTCGTCGCCGGCGCAGGCGAGCATGTAGCCGCCGGAGGCGCCGGCGTCCTCGATGAACGCGAACACCGGCAGCTTCTTCTCCTCGGCGAGCGCCCGGATGCGGCGGAAGATCAGATGCGACTGCGCCGCCGATCCGCCAGGCGAGTTGATGACGATCGCGACCGCCGCGGCGTCCCGGGTGGCGAAGGCGCGTTCCAGCGCCGGCGCCACGGCGGCGATCGAAAGCCCCTGCCGGAGCGGCATCACGGCGCCGATCACCCCCGACAGCCGCACCACCGGGACCACCGGATGGGCCGGGCGCCAGCCGGCCGGAAGGAGAAACCGAAGGCGCTCGGCAAGGGCGGAGAGGGAGCTTGGCATCGCCGTGCGGTACGGCGAAGCGCCGGGCGGAACAAGGCGGCGCCCCGGCAGGCCGCGCGCGTCAGGCTTTTTGTTGTTTTACGTT
>JAJKJG010000154.1 GCA_021154065.1 Methylobacterium sp. | reverse complement strand
TTCCCCACTTGCGCCCGAATGCGGGCGATGGATTCGTCCCGGAACGCCTTCATGGTCCAGTCGCCGGTCGCGCCGACGATCCGGCGGACGAAGTTGCGCAACAGCGCCGCGCCGTGCGGGGTGTGCACCACCTCGGGGTGGAACTGCACGGCGTAGAAGTGGCGCGTCTCGTCGGCGACGGCGGCGAAGGGTGCGTTCTCCGAGCGGCCGATGACCTCGAAGCCCGCCGGCAGCCGGGTCACGCGGTCGCCGTGGCTCATCCACACCGGATAGCGCTCGCCTTTTCGCCACACGCCCTCGAACAGCGGGCTTTCGGAGACGACCTCGACCTCGGCCCGGCCGAACTCGCGGTGATGGCCGCCCTCGACCTCGCCGCCGAGCTGCGCGGCCATTGCCTGCTCGCCGTAGCAGATGCCGAGCACCGGCACGCCGGCGCCGAAGATGTCCTGCGGCGCGCGGGGCGAGACCGCCTCGGTCACCGAGGCCGGGCCGCCGGACAGGATGACGCCCTTCGGCTTCATCTCGCGGAAGGCTTTTTCCGCCGACTGGAACGGCACGATCTCGGAATAGACCCCCTCCTCCCGCACCCGCCGCGCGATGAGCTGCGTCACCTGCGAGCCGAAATCGACGATGAGGATCTTGTCGTGCTTGGTTGAGTCAGGGGCCTGCGTCATGGCGGGTCGATAGGCCATAGCCTACCCTGGCGCAATCAGGCGACGGACGAGGCGTCGCCCTCTTCATCCCTCGTCACGAATTCGCCGCAACAGCTCGACCGACGAGATCGGCGATAGGTTCGGCTGGCTGGCAAGAATTGCGCGGGGCACGGCGGTTCGATCGGGGCTCGCGAGGGCCGTTCCCAGGCGCAGGATCTCGCACGCGAGCTCTTCGGTGCTGACGCCCCGTTCGCGCGCTTCGCTCCGCAGCCGCGCCAGCGTTTCGTCGTCGATCCCGCGGATGGTCATGTCGCCCATCGGATCCAATCCTGTTTCTCTGCAATATAACAACTTAGAAGACCTCCGTCCGGTCCGATGCGGCTCCTCCTAGGAGCGCCGACCGGTGCAAAGCAGCGACGAAGAAGCCGTCGGTGCCGGTGAGGCGGGGGGACATCTGCAGCCCCCGCCTTGTGGCCCGGACCTTGTCCTGCAGCGCGCCTAACTCCGCCTGCAGCAGCAGCCCCGCCGGATCGGCGGCCGCGAAGCCCGCATGCGCGCCGAGGAAACGCTCGACCGCGTCGTCGTTCTCCTCCGGCAGCACCGAGCAGGTGACGTAGACGATGCGGCCGCCGGGGCGCACCAGCCGCGCGGCGCGGTCGAGGACCGCGTCCTGCTCCTTGCGGCGGACCTCGAGGCTGCCGGGGCGCAGGCGCCATTTCGAATCCGGGTTGCGGCGCCACGTGCCGGAGCCGGTGCAGGGCGCGTCGACGAGCACGCAATCAGCGGTGCCGTCGAGATCGGCGACTGGGTCGGCGCGGCCGCGCGGCGTTCGGACCTGGACGTTGCGGGCTCCGTCCCGGGCCAGGCGCCCGTGGATCGGCGCCTAGCGGCGCGCGTCCGTGTCGGTCGCGTGGATCTGGCCCTTGTTCGCCATCAGGGCCGCCATCGCGAGCGTCTTGCCGCCGGCGCCGGCGCAGAGGTCGACGACCTGCTCGCCGGGCTTCACGGCGGTCAGGAGCGCCGCGAGCTGCGAGCCCTCGTCCTGGATCTCGAACCAGCCCTTGAGGAACTCCGGCTCGCTGTGCAGCGCCGGCCCGCGCCCGTCCTCGCCGAGCGCGACGCGCAGGCCGACCGGCGAGTGCGGCGTCCACACCGGCGCAAGATGCGCGAGCCCGTCCTGCACCTGCTCCCGCGTCGCCTTGAGCGTGTTCGTCCGGATGTCGAGGGGGGCGCGGGTGGCGAGCGCCTGCATTTCCGGCACGCGGTCGTCGCCGAAGTTGCGCGCCAGCGAGCTGTCGATCCACTCGGGAAAATCGCCCGCGACATGCGCCGGCGCGGCGTCAAGCGTGCCGGTCGAAAGCCGGCTGCGCTCCTCCTCCTTGAGCGGCGCCGGCGCGAAGCGCTCGCCCGAGCATAGCGCGGCGACCGCGTCGAGGCCGAGCCCGCGCTGGAGCTTCAGCATGCCGAGGAGAACGCCCCGCGGGCTCGCCTCGCCCATGATCCACGCCGCGGAAGCCTTCCGGCGCAAGGCGTCGTAGACGAGGCTCGCGATGGCGGCGCGGTCCTTCGAGCCGGCGAAGCGGTGCGCCAGGCCCCAATCCTTCAGGGCGTCGGCCGCGGGCCGGCGGCGCGCCTCGATATCGGAGAAGACCTCGATCGCCGCGGAGAGGCGGGCCGCCGGCGTCATCAGCCCGGCATGCCGGCAAAGAGGATGCGCACGGCGAAGATGATCCACATGACGATGAGGATGATGGCGCCGACTGCGAAGGCGCCGCCGCGGATCCGCACCACGTTCGAGCCGGTGTGGACGAAGGCGTGGAAGAGCCGCGTCGCAACGAACATCCAGCTCATCACCACGAACAGGAAATCGGCCTTGCGCGTGATGAGCGCCAGGATCACGAGCACATAGAACAGGAGCGGCAGCTCGAGCTGGTTCGCGAAGGCGTTGCCGACCTGCTCGGCGCGCGCCGGCCAAGCTCGCTGCCGCAGCGCGATGTCGGCCGGGCGAACCTCGCCGCCGCGCAGCGCGCGTCACCGCGCAACCGCCATCCAGATCAGGAGGGCAAAGGTCAGAAACACCTGGACGAAGAGCGGCAAGAGGATGGCGGGGAAGGACATGAGGGCTCCGGAAGCGCGGCGGACCTTGGCCCGGAGCGCCCGCGAAGGCAACGCCCGCATGTGCGGCGGCAAACATCATGGCTGCAGCGCCGGGCGTAGTCCGGCGGACTGGTGAACCCTGGGGTCTGCTCGTGTTCCTGATCGGCATCGCGCTCTTGGGCCTCAGCGCCTTCGGCCTCGGCTGGGCGCTGCTCGGCAACATGGCCGGCACCCTGCTCGTGACCTTCGCCTGGTTCGGCACCGAGTTCGACCGGTTCCTGACCGGTCTCGTCATCGTCGGACCGGCGCTCGGCGCCGTCTGCATGTCGCCGCGATCTGGTTCGCGCTGCGGGCGTCGGGCCGCTGCCGGACCCGCCGCGAGCTGATGCGCGGGACCGCGGCCGCGCTCGCCATCATCCTCGGCCTCGGCGGGACGGCGTGGGCGGCGAACGCCGTCCGCATGGAGCTCTACAAGGCGAGGTACAACCTCATCCTACCCGCATGTCGCCTTCGAGCTGCGCCTCCCCGCCGGGACGAGGGTTCCGGAGAACAAGGATGGCATCGTCATGACACGCTTTCGACGCCGGTTCTGGAGAGCCCGGCGATCTTCGGCGCGCGCTGGCTGTCGCCGGAATGGCTGCGGCAGGACGAGGGCGACCGGCCGGTCATCATGGGCTTGGCGCCGCTGCGCGCGCGGACGACCGACCGACGCATCGTCCTGCAAATCCCGGGCGAGCCCGAGCGCGTCTTCCGCATCGACCTGCCGGCCGCCCCGCCCTTCGGGTGGGATCGGACTCAGTGGCAACTGGTCGCGCAGGTGAAGGAAAACGGCGTCGCCCGCCCCGGCCGGCCTGAGGACCAGGCGGAAATTCGATACCGCATCGATTGACCGCTCGGGATTACGCCCGCGTCGGGTAGTTCGGGCTCTCGCGCGTGATGGTCACGTCGTGGACGTGGCTTTCGCGCAGGCCGGCGTTGGTGATGCGGATGAACCGGGCCTTGTCGCGGAACTCCTCGAGGTCCTTCGCGCCGACATAGCCCATGGCGGCGCGAAGCCCGCCGGCGAGCTGGTGCAGGACGGTCGCGACCGGTCCCTTGTAGGGGACCTGGCCCTCGATTCCCTCCGGCACGAGCTTCAGCGCGTCCTTGATGTCCTGCTGGAAGTAGCGGTCGGCGGAGCCTCGCGCCATGGCGCCGACCGAGCCCATGCCGCGGTAGCTCTTGTAGGATCGGCCCTGCCACAGGAAGGTCTCGCCCGGGGCCTCATCGGTGCCGGCAAGGAGCGAGCCGACCATGGCGCAGGCGGCACCGGCCGCAAGCGCCTTGGCGAGATCGCCCGAGAACTTGATGCCGCCGTCGGCGATCACCGGCACGCCGGCGCCGTTCGCCGCCTCGACCGCCTCCATGATCGCGGTCAGCTGCGGCACGCCGACGCCGGCGACGATGCGGGTGGTGCAGATCGAGCCCGGCCCGATGCCGACCTTGATGGCGTCGGCGCCGGCGTCCATCAGCGCCTTCGCACCCTCCCGCGTCGCGATGTTGCCGGCGATCACCTGGACGGCGTTCGACAGCTTCTTCACCCGCGCGACGTTCTCGAGCACGCGTTGCGAGTGCCCGTGCGCGGTGTCGACGACGATCACGTCGCAGCCGGCGGCGATCAGGCGCTCGGAGCGTTCGAGGCCGCCCTCCCCGGTCGTCGTCGCCGCCGCGACGAGGAGGCGGCCTTGCGCGTCCTTCGCGGCGTGCGGATAGGCGACCTGCTTCTCGATGTCCTTGACCGTGATCAGGCCGACGCAGCGGTCATGGTCGTCGACGACGAGGAGCTTCTCGATGCGGTATTGATGCAGCAGGCGCTTCGCCTCCTCCTGGTTGACGCCGTCGCGGACCGTGATCAGCCGGTCCTTGGTCATAAGCTCGGCGACCGGCTGGTTCGGGTTCGTGGCGAAGCGCACGTCCCGGTTCGTGAGTATCCCGACGAGCCTGCCGCGGCTGCCGTTCGGGCCGCGCTCGACGACCGGAATGCCGGAGATGCCGTGGCGCTTCATCAGGCCGAGCGCGTCCTTGAGGGTCTCGTCCGGGAAGATGGTGATCGGGTTCAGGACCATGCCGGACTCGAACTTCTTCACCAGCTGCACCTGCTCGGCCTGCGGCTCCGGGTCGAGGTTGCGGTGAATGACGCCGAGCCCGCCGTTCTGGGCCATGGCGATCGCCATGCGGGCTTCGGTCACGGTATCCATCGCGGACGCGATGATCGGCAGGTGAAGGGCGATCGAGCGGGTGAGCCGCGTCTCGACGTTGACGTCGGCCGGCAGGACTTCGGAGTGGCCCGGCCGCAACAGCACGTCGTCGAAGGTCAGGCCCTCGATGATCTGATCAGCTGAGATGTGCGGCATCGCCAACTCCTGAACCCGGCGGCTTCTGCCGCGAGGCGCGGCCCGTCCTGAGTTGGCGCGGGTTCGTATCACGGGCGTGACGGCGTGGCAAAGCGTTTGCCCCGGGTTTCCACCGCGGCCGGGGAAAGCAGCTCAGGTGCTGTCAGGCGCCGCCGCAACTATGCTGTGCATCTGGCATCGACCACGATTCCTCGGTCCTGAGGTTTGTGGTCGTGTAAACCCTCCCTCTGTCGTCACCGGGAGGACAATCTCTGGGGAGTGAAACGAGGCACATCAGCACCTTATCCCCGATCCGAGAGCGAACGAGCGCCGGTACCTTTGTATAGGAGACCTGATATCCACCGTTCGCGAAGTTGACGGCACTTCCGGTATCGAATCCATTTTCGCCAGGGGTATCGATCGCCTCGCCAAAGCGATCCGAGATGCCGGCGATGACCGTGGAACGCATTCCCCGATATGCCTCGGCAAGCCGGAGCTTCTCGCTCCAGGAGTGCGCCGGGCGACCAGTTCCGCCCTGTAGCTTCTCGCCCATGGAGGCACGCCAACCCTCGCCCCGAATTCTCGGTATCGCTCGATCATCCCAATCTGAGCGTCGAGGATGCAGGCTAGGTTAGCGCCGCAAAGGTTCCGGGTCGCGATCAAAGCTCGCGCGACCGGGACTACCCGCCGAGAGCCGGACGTCCGCTTGGCTTGCTCGAACGCAATAGACGCGGCTTGGTCGAGCTCTGAAGGCGCACGTCCGAGCAGATCTGAACTTCATCAGCTAGTCGTGCCCTGGAACAATCGAAGCTGGGACTTTGGGCATAGACCGGGAAGGAGGTCAAAAGCGCGATACCCGACACAACCCGAATGGACCGAGAGCGAGCCATGCTCATAAAAACCACAGTTAGGAGCCTTCGATCCAAGCATCATGGCGCGACATCCCCACGTTGAAAAGATAGAGCGCTCATGAACCGCACCCGCCTCGTCCCGCTCATCGTCGCGACCGCGCTGTTCATGGAGAACACCGATTCGACGGTCATCGCGACCTCGCTTCCGGCGATCGCCGAAAGCCTGAACGAAGACCCGGTGGCGCTGAAGCTCGCGGTGACCTCCTATCTCGTCAGCCTCGCGATCTTCGTGCCGGTCAGCGGCTGGATGGC
>JAJKJG010000153.1 GCA_021154065.1 Methylobacterium sp. | reverse complement strand
GTGAGCGAGCTCATTAATCAGCCCGGCATCGAACTCGTCGGCCCGCTCCCGGAACAGGCGCAACTCGTGCAGGTGTTTACCGCCGCGATTGTCCCCGCCTCTGACCGCACTGTGCAAGCCAAGAAGCTGATCAACTTCCTGGGATCGGACCACACCACCGCAGCCATCAAGAAATTCGGCATGGACCCTGTCGGCGATCATCGTACGCGCTAGGCGCTGACAAGGCACATTCACGTCGCAAGCGCTGTCGCCTTAATGAGCCGCTCGCGCGGGGCCTAGGTCCGCTTCTGCGCTTTGGCGCTTCAAAGCGGACCGGCCGCTTTCGGCCACTTCCCGCCGCCCGGCTGTTTCGCGCCCATCCCGGTCGCAAAGGGCGGCATCTCGGCTTCCCAAGAGCGGACATTCCAGTAGTAGGTCGATAGGTCTGCCTGCGGCCAGCAGACCACTCTCTAGCCGATCAACGCATCGCTCGTGCCTCGGTTGTTCCCTGCACCGAAGGCTCGTCCGCCACGAGTGCGCGCCGAAGGATATAGGGCAGGAGGCCGCCGCTCACGAGCGTTTCGACCTCAAGGGTGGTCTCGATTGCCGCGACGGTATGGATCGTGACGGTCTCGCCGCCTGCCCTGCGCACGACCACCTCGACGGGAGTGCGCGGCTTCAGGCGCTCCGGCACCATCGCGATCCCGATCGTGTCTCCCGGTTTCAGCGCAAGCGCTTCCGGCGAGCACGAGGACGGAAGGCGCAGGGGCAGGATGCCCATACCGATCAGGTTCGAGCGGTGAATGCGCTCGAAGCTCAGCGCCAAGACAGCCCGCACGCCGAGAAGGCCGGGGCCTTTCGCCGCCCAATCCCGCGACGAACCCATGCCGTAGCGCTCGCCCGCGACAAGGACGAGCGAGGCGCCCTCGCTCTCGTACCGCTCCGCGGCCCGCCAGAGCGGAAGGACGTCGCCGCTGCCGGCGTGAACAGTGTTGCCAGGCGGAATCGCGCTGGCGAGCAGGTTGTGCGCCGACCGGAAGCCAAGCGGATTATGGCCTGCATGCTCAACATGTCGCCAAAGCCGCACAAAGCCGAAGCGAGGCCGGGCCGAGAGGGAAGCCCGCCGAACGCGGTCACTCGGATGCGGTGCAGCTAGGCTAAGGCCGCGCCGAAAGAAAAGGGCGGCTCCTAAGAACCGCCCTTAAGGTAACGCTTCCCGGCTGTGACGGGAGCGGCTGGGCACGAAAAGCCCCGCCGGACGGACCAACGTACAGCGGGGCCTTGAGAAACGGTCTGGGGCAGTCCACGGAGGGTGGTCCATCCCGCATCTCACGGCCAAGCTCGCCCGGCGCGCCGCCGAAAGCAAGTCCGGTGCTGGCAAAGGAATACAACCGAACAGCCGGAAAGAAAAAGGGCGGCTGACCGCCGCCCAAGTGGGTCTCAGAAGGAAAACCCGATTACGGGCCGAGGGCGAGTTTACCCGGCGTCAACTCAATGTCCAGTAGAATTGCCCTATGGAGATGTTCCTCGTCTATGGGGGCTTGCTAGCAGGGGCTATGGTCGTCCTGACGCTCCTGTTCGCGCGAGATTCCAAGGGCCATACGCTCGACCTTTAAGGCCGGCCAACTCCGGCAAAGAACGAAAGCAGCTCGACCAGTGAGCCGGGCTTTGTGCATCTGGAGCGATGCTTGCCAAGGACGACGTGATCGGGCTCGTCCCAGCGCGGCGGCTGCGCCGGCGTGATCCGCCTCAGTCCTCGCCCTGGAAATCCATCGCGGTGAGGATCACGAGCCGTCGCGTATCTCTGTCGTGCTCTCAACCGCTCCCGATGCCGACGGCGTTCTGAGACCGTCCCCGCGGTGTATGACCCTGGACGAGCTAGAGGGCGCGATCAACGCGCTCCAGGACGAGTTAGACCTGCTGAGAGCGGACGCGCGGCGGGCGTTCATGGTACGCGCGGGGCATGCCTGAGCCGACCCTCCGAGCCTCACCGGGCGGCTCATCAGGTCGCAGGTGCCGCGTTGCCGACGAGCCGCTTCTCACCTTGGGGTCTCACGCCGTTGCTCTCAGCGCGCGTGCGGCAACGAGCACGATGCCGTAGGATGCGGTCGGCCACATTGAGGAAGAACCCTATGAAGGCGACTATCTTTCTTGCCACTGCCCTGGGCATCGCGATCGCCGGAGCTGCGCTGCAGGCGCATGCCGCCCCGGCGCGTATCGCCGAGTTCGGAGCAGCGCCCGAAATCAACCTAGTAGCGCAGGCTAAAATTAGCCGCGCAAAACCCAAGGTTGAACCCATAAAGCGCAAACGTTCGCGATCTCGTTCCAGCCGCTGCTTCGGAGGAATCTGTCCGTTAGTCGGAAGCGGTGATTACTGAATCGCGACCCATGATGCGGGAGTGGCCCGCCGCTCCTAGCCTAGGGCAGCTCCGACCACCGCCTCCACTCAGCCGACCGATCAAAGCTCGGCCTGCCTCTGCGTATGTCCGTATCGGAGCTTTAGCCGCGCATAGCAGACGTTCCGCTTTCGGCTAGCTTCGGCCGTTGCGACTGGCCCGGCGCAATCCGGCTCTATCTCGTTCACGCCGCGGGGCTGCCGCGGGCGCTCTCGTCATCCTCGCGAGCCGGCCGGCTGACGGGGAGCAGCCCTTGCGGCCGGAAAATCATGAGCACCATCAAGAGAAGGCCGAAGGCGAGCAGGCGATAGACCTGGAAGTCGCGGAAGATCTCGGGCAGCGCGACAATGATTGCGGCGCCGAGGATGACTCCCAGAAGGTTGCCGACGCCGCCGAGGATGACCATCGCCAGGATGTTGATCGATTCCTGGAAAAGGAAGTTGTCCGGGAAAACCGAGCGCTGCCACGACGCTAGGAGGCCGCCGGCGATGCCGGCGAACGAGGCCCCGATAGCGAAGGCTTGCAGCTTCGAGACAGTCGTGTTGATGCCCATCGCTTGTGCGGCGAGCTCGTCCTCTCGGATCGCCTGCCAGGCCCACCCGATCCGCGAATCCCGCAGCCGCGCCGAGGCGACGAGCACAAGCCCGAGCGCCGCGAGAAAGAGGTAGTAGTACTCCGCGTTGCGGCTCGCCACGAACCCGCCAAGCGAGGGCGGATCGATCGAGATGATCCCGCTCGGCCCGCCGGTGATGTTGATCGGGCGGTCGAGGTTGAGGAGGAAGATGTAGGTGATCTCGCCAAAGCCGAGCGTGACGATTGCGAGGTAGTCGCCGCGCAGCCGCAGCGTCGGCGCTCCGATGAGAATGCCCGAGACTGCGGTCGCCGCGACGATGATCGGCAGGATCACGATAAAGGGCAGATGGATACCGAAATGGGGTGACGCGAGAAAGGCATAGATGTACGAGCCGATTCCGAAGAAGGCGACATAGCCAAGGTCGAGAAGCCCAGCGAAGCCGACGACGATGTTCAGGCCGAGGGCGAGGAGGGCGTAGAGGCAAATACGCGTGACGACACCCATGACGTAATCGTTCGGCGCGAGCAGCGGAGCGGCGAGCGCAAGGATCGCAAGCCCGATCGCAGCGAGAGACTGGTAGCGCACGATCCTCACACCTTTTCGCGATCCGACAGACCCTCGCCGAGCAGCCCCTCCGGTCGGAAAACGAGAGTCATGATAAGAAGCGCAAACGCGACGACGTCCTTGAAGGCCGGATTGATGAAGGTGACGGCGAGGCTCTCGGTAATGCCGAGGACGAGCCCGCCGAGCATCGCGCCACGGATGTTACCGATGCCGCCGAGCACCGCCGCGGTGAATGCCTTAAGCCCGGCCGAGTACCCCATGACGAAGTCGATCTGCGTATAATAGAGGCCGACGAGCACCCCGGCCGCGCCGCCGAGCGCCGAGCCGAGGAAGAACGTGGTGCCGATGACCTGGCCGACGCTGACGCCCATGATCGCCGCCATCTCCCGGTCCTCGGCGACGGCGCGGATCGACCGACCGAGGGTCGAGCGCTGTACCAGAACATGGAGGCCCCACATCATCACGCCGGCGACGGCGACCATGACGACGAGGAGCGCCGAGATGCTGGCGCCGAAGAGGCTGAACCGCCAAGCGGGCGGGAAGAGGAAATTCGTCATATAGACCTTCATGCGCGCGCCCTGAGTCAGCATGACGGCGTTTTGCAGGAAGATCGACGCGCCGACTGCGCTGATCAGCGGGCCGAGGCGCGTGGCACCCCGGACGTATAGGGGGCGATAGGCGAGGCGTTCGATCATCACGCCCAGCGCGCCGGTGCACAGCATTGCCGGCACCAGCATCAGCGGCAGGACCCAGGCCGGATGCAGCCCGCCGACCTTGGCGTCGAGCAGCGCGGCGAGAACGCCCCAGCCGATATAGGCGCCGATCATGAAGACCTCGCCATGCGCGAAGTTGATCATGAAGAGGACGCCGTAGACCATGGTGTAGCCAAGCGCGAGGAGCCCGTAGACCGTGCCGAGCGCGATACCGAACACGAGTTGCTGCGGCAGGATCGCCAGAATGTCGCTCAACGCTCAATCCTCCCCGAGATAGGCGCGCCGGATGTCATCGGCGGCGAGCAGCGCGGCGGCGCTGTCCTCAACGGCGATGCGACCGTTCTGCAGCACGTAGCCACGGCTCGCGATCGACAGCGCCACCGCGGCATTCTGCTCAACCACCAGGATCGTCGTGCCCTGCTGGTTGATCGTCTGAATGATATCGAAGACCTGGTCGACGAAAGCCGGCGAAAGACCCATCGACGGCTCGTCCATGAGCAGGAGGCGCGGGCGCGCCATCAGCGCCCGGCCGATCGCCAGCATCTGCTGCTCGCCCCCCGACAGGGTGGCGGCGTACTGGCCTGAGCGCTCGCGCAAGCGGGGGAACAAGCCGTAGACGCGCTCCATGTCGCGGCTGATCTCGGCCGCCGGCTCCTTGCGACGGATGAAGGAGCCCATTGCCAGGTTCTCCCACACCGTCATCCGGCCGAAGACGCGGCGCGCCTCCGGCACGAGCGAGATGCCTCGCCGCACGATCTCGCCGGTGGACAGCCCGTCGAGGCGCTTCCCCTCGAACTCGACCGTGCCGGCATGCGGTCGCACGATGCCGAGGATCGTCTTCATCGTGGTAGATTTTCCGGAGGCGTTGCCGCCTAGCAGGCAGACAATCTCGCCGGCGTGGACCTCGAGCGTGACGCCTTTGAGGGCCGGAATCGGCCCGTAGAAGGTGTCGACCGCGCTGAGCCTAAGCATGCGCGGCGCGGCGTCCGAGATATGCCTCGAGCACGGCAGGGTGGCTGCGCACGGTCTCGAAAGGCCCCTCGGCGATCTTGACGCCGTGGTCCAGAGCGACGACGCGATCGCAGATGCCGCGGACGAGCTTCATGTCGTGCTCGATGAGGAGAATGGCGACCCCGCGGTCACGGATGCGCCCGATGTCGCCCATCAGCTCGCGCGTCTCCGTGGGGTTCATCCCCGCGGCGGGCTCGTCGAGAAGAAGGAGGCGCGGCATCGTCGCCAGCGCCCGAGCGATCTCGAGGCGCCGGCGGTTGGCGTAGGATAGCGAGGCCGCGAGCTGCCCTGCCCGCGGCAGCAGACGCTCGCCGAACAGTGCCAGCAGCGTCGCCGCCTCCTCTTGCACCCGCCGCTTCTCGGCGCGTGCAGCGGGCAACGCGAGAAGGATCCCGGCGAGACCGGCGCGCGTCCGACAATGCCGCCCGACGAGCACATTCTCCAGCACCGTCATCTGGTTGAACAGCCGCTGATTCTGGAATGTACGGGCGAGCCCGAGCGCCGTGATGGCGTGAGAGGGTCGCCCGGTCAGCTCGTGCTTGCCGTGGTCGAAGCGGATGCTGCCGCCACTCGCCCGCAAGATGCCGGTGATGAGGTTGAAGATTGTCGTCTTGCCCGACCCGTTTGGCCCGATCAGCCCGACGATCTCGCCGTCGTTCATCCGGAAGTCGAAGCCCTGGACGGCTTGCAGCCCGCCGAACGTCTTCTTAAGCCCGTTCGCCTCGAGCAGCGCCATCGCCGAGGCGGCCGAACCGATAGTGCGCCACTGACGACCGCGCGCTACCTGACGACGGGTTTCACCAGCTCGAAATTTGCTCCCTTCACCTGGTAGACGTACAGCGTTGGCGTTGCGACGTCGCCCTTATCGTCGAACGCGATGCCTTGGCCCAGGATACCCTTGTAGTCCTTGGTCGCGCGCACGGCGTCGCGGATCAGGGCCCGGTCCGGCTTGCCGACCTTCTTGATTGCCTCAAGCATGATGTTGGTCGCTTCGTAGGCAAGCGGGCCATACGAGCTCAGCGCTCCGTGCTTCGCCTCGTAGGCTTTCACGAACTCCACCGCGGCAGGGACCTTCTTCATATCCGGCACAAAGAACGTGACGTAGTTGCCCTCGGCGGCGCCAGCAGAGGCCTGGACATAGTCTATGGGCTCGAACTGCCCATCGGGGCCGATCATGCGGACATTCAGGCCGACGTCCGGAAGCTGCTTCGCAATCAACGCAGCATCGGGCGCCCAGACGCTGGCGTAGATCGCGTTGATGTCCTTCGGCATCGTACCGAGGATCGCACGGAAGTCCTTGTCGCCGGCGCGGATCACGTAGCGAAGCACCGTCGCGCCCATCGACTTCGCCTGCTTTTCGGCTTCGTCGGCGGCGCCGCGCGGGCCCGTCGTGCCGTCGTCGATGATCGCCAGCTTCCTCGCCTTGAGCTGGGTGACGGCGAAGATCGCGCCGGCCGGACCCTGAAAATCGTCCCGCGCGCACAAGCGGTTCATGACCTTGAGCCCGCGATCGGTGACCTTCGGGTTGCTGCAGCCCGGCGTGATCATCGCGATATTCGAGCGCTCGAGGATTTCCGATACCGGAATGCAGGTCACGCTGGTGATGCCCCAGACGGCTCCCATGACCCGCGCGTCCGCCGCCACCTTCTCGCCGGCGGCCGTGCCGATCTGCGGGTTGCCCTGGTCGTCGGCATCGAGGACCTCGATCTTCATGCCGAGGACGCCACCCTTCTTGTTCCACTCCTCGACCGCGAGCTTGACCGCGTTCGCAACCTCCTGACCCTGCTTCGCGAGGGCGCCTGTCAAGGGCGCACCCGCCGCGATCTTGATGACCTCCTGGGCCTGTGCCGCCGCTCCGCCGAAGCAGGCAGCACTAAGAGCGAGCGCACTGAGGATAGCCGCCCTCTGCCGAAATCGACGCATTGCAGCACTCCCTCCATTTCCAGGAACCAGAACGCGAAGCCGCAGCGTATCCGAGCCCGGGGTCGCCCGCCATGCAAATCTCCGACCGCGACGACGCGCCCGATGCCCTAAGCTCCCCGCGATGTCCTAAGCTCACCGTCATGGCTCCGGTCCGCCCATGCTCGCCCGCTCCGGTGAATCGAAGCGGCCGAGAGGAAGGAATCCGATGGACAACGGCACCTGCTCGGGAGGCGTAGCCTGCATCGACGGCCGCTACATGCCGGTTGAACAGGCGGCGATCCCGATCACCGATTGGGGATATCGGCGATCGGACGTCACCTATGACGTCGTTGGCGTCTGGGGTGGTGCTTTCTTCCGCCTCGATGATCACATCCGACGATTCCGGGCCTCGATGCAGGCGCTGCGGCTCGATCCTGCCAAAAGCGACGATGAGATCCGGCTCGTGCTCGCCGAGTGCGTGCGGCGTTCGGGTCTGCGCGAGGCGTATGTGGCGATGGATTGCCTGCGCGGCACGCCGCGCCCGGGTCAGCCGCGGCACCCATCCTCCTGCCGCAATTACCTTGCCGTCTTTGCCATCCCTTGGGTCTGGGTGATGCCCCCCGAGGTTCAAGCGCGAGGCGCGCATCTCATCGTCGCCAAAACCCCACGGATCGGCGACGACTCGGTCGATCCCCGGGTCAAGAACTTCCATTGGGGGGACATGACCAGAGCGCTCTTCGAGGCGCAGGATCAGGGCGCGGAAAGCTGCGTGCTGCTCGATCGCGAGGGTTTCGTCACCGAAGGTCCCGGGTTCAATGTCTTCGCGGTCACCGACGGCGCCGTCGCGACGCCCGACCGAGGGGCGCTCGAGGGAATCACGCGCCTCTCCGTGGCGGAGCTCTGCGAGGACCTGCGGCTCCC
>JAJKJG010000152.1 GCA_021154065.1 Methylobacterium sp. | reverse complement strand
GACGTGATCGGCCTCGGCGGCGCCGGTGGACGCAAGATCATGCCGGCCGTCTTCAACCTGCTCTCCTTCATGGTCGATTACGGCATGACCCTCGAGAATGCGATGCATGCGCCGCGCATCGACGTGTCCGGGCCCGACAAGGTCGTCGCCGACTGGACGCTCGGCGAAGCGGCGATCGCGACGATCGGCGCGCGCCATCCGACCGTCGCCGCCAATCGCGAGGGCTATCCCTACAACTTCACCATCGCGAGCGCGGTGCGCCGGCGGAACGGCGCGGCCGAAGGCGCTGTCGAGCCCTGGCAGCCCTGCGCCGAAGCCGTCGCCGGATGAGCGCCTTCAAGGACCATTTCTCGACCCGCTCGGCCGAATACGCCGCCTACCGGCCGACCTATCCGCGCGCGCTCGTCGATTTCCTCGCCGACGCGGCGCCAGGCACGGAGCTCGCGCTCGATTGCGGCTGCGGCACGGGACAGCTGTCGGTTCTTCTGGGCGAGCGCTTCGCGCGCGTCGTCGCGACCGACGCGAGCGGAAAGCAGATCGAGAACGCGGAGCCGCACGCCCGCGTCGCGTACCGGGTCGCGCCGGCGGAGGCGAGCGGCCTCGGCGATGCAAGCGCCGATCTCGTCGTTGCCGCGCAGGCGGCGCATTGGTTCGACCTTCCGGCCTTCCACGCCGAGGCGCGGCGCGTGGCGCGCCCGCGGGGGCTCGTCGCGCTCGTGACCTACGGCATCATCGAGATGGACGAGCCGGTCGACTCCGTCGTCAAGCATTTCTACTGGAAGGTCGTCGGCCCGTATTGGCCGCCGGAGCGCCGGCATGTCGAGGAGGGCTACCGCTCCTTCGATTTTCCGTTCGCGGAATTCGCGGCGCCGCCGCTCGCGATCGAAGCCGCATGGACCTTCGACGCGTTCACCGGCTACGTCGACACCTGGTCGGCGGTGAAGGCGGCCGAGAAGGCGCTCGGCCGTGCGCCCGTCGAGCGCTTCCGGCGCGAGCTCGCGGCGGCCTGGGGCGATCCGGAGACGCCGCGCCGGTTGCGTTTCCCGCTGTCGCTGCGGGCAGGGCGGGTCTAACCCTCGATCAGCGCGAAGCGGTCGACGTCGACGAGCCCGCGGTCGGTGATCTTCAGATGCGGGATCACCGGCAGCGGCAGGAAAGCCACCTGCAGGAACGGCTCGGCAAGGGTGACGCCGAGCGCCCGCGCGGCGCCGCGGAGCGGAAGCAGCGCGTCGCGGACGGCCTCGAAAGAGCGGTCGCTCATCAGGCCGGCGATCGGCAGCGCCAGCTCGGCCCGGACCGTCCCCTCCGATACGACGGCAAAGCCGCCCTGGAGCGCGATGATGCGGTTGACCGCGACCGCCATGTCGCCGTCATCGGCTCCGACGACGCAGATGTTGTGGCTGTCGTGCCCGACCGAGGAGGCGATCGCGCCGCGCTTCAGGCCGAAGCCGTTGACGAAGCCCAGGCCGATGTTGCGGTTGATGCCGTGCCGCGCGACGACCGCGACCTTGATCACGTCCTGAGCAAGGTCGATGCATCGCGCGCCGCCGCGCGCCGGGAGATCGCACCGCAGATGCTTGGTCAGGATCTTCCCCGGGATCACCCCGATCACGGACTGAGGGCCGGTCCTCGCCGCGACACGGAAGCGCTCTGCCGTGACCGGCGTCGCCTTGACGCTCTCAAGCCCGATCGGCGCGACCGGCTCGCGCGTCGCGAACAGCGCCTCGTCGACGATCCGGCCGGCGGAGACCACCGCCGCGACTGCGCAAGCCTCGAGGTCGTCGAGGAGGACGACGTCGGCGCGCCGGCCGGGTGCGATCATGCCGCGGTCGGGAAGCCCGAACGCCCGCGCCGCCGTCAGCGAAGCCGCGCGATAGACCGCGAGCGGCGGGCAGCCGCGGGCGATCAGCGTGCGGATCATGTGGTCGAGGTGACCCTCCTCGGCGATGTCGAGCGGATTCCGGTCATCGGTGCAGAGCGCGAAGAAGGGCGAGGTCTCGACCGTGAGCAGGTGGCTCAACGCCGCGAGGTCCTTCGACACCGAGCCCTCGCGGATCAGCACGGTCATGCCCTTGCGGATCTTCTCCAGCGCCTCGTCGGCGCCGGTGGTCTCGTGGTCGGTGCGGATGCCGGCCGCGAGATAGCCGTTGAGGTCGCGTCCGCGCAGCAGCGGCGCATGGCCGTCGATGTGGCGATCGGCGAAGCCCTCGAGCTTCGCGATGCAGCCCGGATCGGCGGCAAGCACCCCGGGCACGTTCATGAACTCGGCGAGCCCAAGGACCTTCGGGTGATCGCGATAGCGCAGAAGGTCGGGGACCTCGATCCGCGCGCCCGAGGTCTCCAGCTCGGTCGCCGGGACGCAGCTCGAGAGCTGCACGCGCAGGTCCATGATCATGCGTTCCGACGCGGCGAGGAAATAGTCGAAGGCTGCGGTGCCGAGGACGTTCGCCATCTCGTGCGGGTCGCAGATCGCCGTCGTCACGCCGCGCGGCAGCACGCAGCGCTCGAACTCGAACGGCGTGACGAGCGAGGACTCGACATGCAGATGCGCGTCGATGAAGCCTGGCACGGCGATGCGTCCGGCGCCGTCGATCTCGCGCGCGCCGCGATACTCGCCATAGGTGCCGACGATGGTGTCGCCGCAGACGGCGATGTCGGTCGGCACGAGCACGCCGGTGACGAAATCGAGCAGGCGCACGTTCTTGACGACGAGGTCGGCGAGCTTGGTCCCGCGGCCTTGGGCGATGCGGGCCTTGAGGTCGCTCATGACCGCCCCGTGTCCTCAGCGCAACAGCAGCGGGACGCCGTATCGCCGACACGCTTTGGCAAGGTCACGATCCTTGGTCGCGAGCGGAACGGATCGTCTGACGGCAAGTTCGAGATAGGCGGCATCATAGGCAGTCAGGCGCTCCGCGCGCGCCACTTCGAGCACCTCGTGAAACGCGCGGGTTGTGGCGCCGTCGTCGACTTCGATAGGCAAGACCTGCAACCGCCTGATCGTCTGAGTTGTCACGGAGCGGGTGGTCCGGCCTTTGATCTCGCCCTGAAGGAAGGCGTTTGTAACCTCGAGGAACCAGAGCGCGGGGACGATCGCGCCGTGGTCACGAAGGCGCTCAAGCAGTCGATCCGTTTGAGGCGACTTCTCGTCTACGAATACCCAGCTCATCGCGATCGAGCAGTCGAGAACAAAGCTCATCGGCGACCCGCGTCGCGCAACTCCTTCCAAGACAATCCGTCGAGGCGAGCGCCCTCGCGGATGGCCTTCAACTCGGCGATCGCTTTGTCGATGGCTCTCTTGTCGACCTCATGATCCGGCACCAGCCTGGCAACCGGACGGCCATGTCGTGTGATCCGAACCTCCTCGCCCCGCTCGACCCTGTCGAGGAGAGCGGAGAGCTGCGTCTTCGCCTCGTATGCGCCCACTTCGATCATCGCAGCAACCCCGATTTGGTCTAAATATTAGACCAGTTGGCTAATCTTTCAAGCCGCCTTGCCGAACCCGAAGCCGCGCCCCGGCGCGGCCTCCAGCAGCGCCTTGGTGTAGGGGTGCTCGGGCGCGTTGAAGACGCGGTGCGTCGGGCCCTCCTCGACGACGAGGCCCTTTTCCATGACCATGATGCGATCGCAGATCTGGGCCGCGACGCGCAGGTCGTGGGTGATGAAGAGCACGGCGAGGTCGAAGCGGCGCTTCACGTCGTCGATGAGGTCGAGCACCTGCGCCTGCACCGAGACGTCGAGCGCCGATACGGCCTCGTCGGCGATCAGCACCTCGGGCTCCATGGCGAGCGCGCGGGCGATGGCGATGCGCTGGCGCTGGCCGCCGGAGAACTGGTGCGGGTAGCGGTCGAGGGCGTCCGACGAAAGTCCGACGAGGCGCATCAGTGACCGCGCGCGCTCGAGCGCCTTGTCCTCGGAGAGGCCGAAATTCATCGGACCTTCGACAATGGACGCGCCGGCGGTGCGGCGCGGGTTCAGCGACCGGTAGGGGTCCTGGAACACGACCTGGATGCGCCGGCGCAGCGGGCGCAGCTGGCGTTCGCCGAGCCTCGCGATGTCGGGCGAATCCTGCAGCCGGATCGCGCCGCTCGAGGGTTGCACCAGGCGCGCGATGCAGCGCGCGACGGTGGTCTTGCCGGAGCCGGATTCGCCGACGATGCCCAGCGTCTCGCCGCGCCGGACCTGCAGGTTGACGTTGTCGGCGGCGCGGACGGTGCGCTCTTTGCGCAGGAATCCGCCGCCGCCATAGACCTTGGTGAGGCCGACGGTCTCGACCGCGAGCGCGCCGGTCTGCACCGGCCGCGGCTTCGGCTCAAGGCTCGGCACCGCAGCGATGAGCATGCGGGTATAGGGCGCCTGGGGCCGCCGCAGCACCTCCTCGGTCGGACCTTCTTCGACCACCCGGCCATGCTGCATCACGACGACCCGGTCGGCGATCTCGGCGACGACGCCGAAATCATGCGTGATGAAGAGCACGCCGGTGCCGCGCCGGCGCTGCAGGTCCTTGATCAGAGCGAGGATTTGGGCTTGCGTCGTCACGTCGAGCGCGGTCGTCGGCTCGTCGGCGATGAGGAGCGAGGGGTCGAGCACGAGCGCCGCCGCGATCATGATGCGCTGGCGCTGGCCGCCCGAGATCTGGTGCGGGTAGGCGCCGTAAAGGCGCTCCGGCTCGGGCAGGCGCATCGCGCCCATGATCTCGATCACCTTCGCCTTGCGCTCGCGCTCGTTGAGGCGCGTGTGGATGCGCAGCACCTCGTCGACCTGGTCGCCGATGGTGAGCACCGGGTTCAGCGCCGTCATCGGCTCCTGGAAGATCATCGCCATGCGGGTGCCGCGCAGGTCCCGCAGCCGGGCGCTCGAGGCTCGCAGCACATCCTCGCCGTCGAGAAGGATCGCGCCGGCGGTCGGCACCAGGATCTTTCGCGGCAGGAGCCCCATGACCGTGAACGCGGTCACGGATTTGCCCGAGCCCGATTCGCCGACGATGCAGACGATCTCGCCCTGCCGCACGGTGAGCGAGACGTCCTCGATGGCGTTCGCGCGATCGGCGCCGGCGGGCAGCCGGACGGTGAGACCGCGGAGGTCGAGGACGGGAGCGCCCGCGGCCATCAGCGCCGCGCCATCTTGGGGTCGAGGGTGTCGCGCAGCGCGTCGCCGAGCATGTTTACGGCGAGCACGGTCAGGGCGAGGAAGACGCCCGGGAACAGGATGTTGTGCGGGTAGATGCGGAAGAGCGAGCGGCCCTCGGCCATGATGTTGCCCCAGGTCGGCGTCTCGGGCGGGATGCCGACGCCGAGAAAGGACAGGATCGCCTCGATCAGGATCGCGTTGGCGCAGATGAAGGTGCCCTGCACGATCAGCGGCGCGACGGTATTCGGCAGGACGTGGCGTATCAGGAGGAGCGGCGTCGGCGTGCCGGCCATGATCGCCGCCTCGACATAGGGCTCCTCGCGCACCGACAGCACGATCGAGCGCACGAGGCGCACGACCCGCGGGATCTCCGGCACGACGATCGCGACGATGACGCTCGCGAGCCCGGCCCGGAACAGCGACACGAGCGCGATCGCGAGCAGGATCGCCGGGATCGCCATAAGTCCGTCCATCAGCCGCATGACGAGCCCGTCGACCCAGCGTACGTAGCCGGCGACGAGGCCGATGACGAGACCGACCGCGATGCTGATGACCGCAACCGTGATGCCGACGAGGATCGACACGCGCGCGCCGTAGAGGACGCGGCTGTAGATGTCGCGGCCGAGCGAGTCGGTGCCCATCCAGTGCGTGAACTGGCGCTGGCTGCCGTCGTCGGCCCGGATCGTCCGCTCGACGCCGGGCACGCGGTTGCGGAAGGTCGGGTTGATCTCCGAGGGTCCGATGGTGCCGAGCACCGGCGCCGCAACGCCGATGGCGACCATGACGAGGATGATGAAGCCGCCGATGAGGACGCCCGGGTTGCGCAGGAGCCGCGACCAGACGCCGGAGCGCGGCTGCAGCGCGACCGGCTGCGTCGGCGACAGGATGGCGGGCTCGACGCTCAATAGCGGATCCTCGGGTCGAACAGCGTGTAGATCAGGTCGACGGCGAGGTTGATCAGGACGTAGGTCAGCGAGAACAAGAGGATCACCGCCTGGATGGTCGGGTAGTCGCGCGCCAGCACCGCGTCGACGGTGAGGCGCCCGAGCCCCGGAATGGTATAGACGCTCTCGGTCACGACGACGCCGCCGATCAGGAGCGCGACGCCGAGCCCGATCACCGTCACGATCGGCACGGCGGCGTTCTTGAGCGCGTGCCGGAACAGGATCTTGATCTCGACCTGGCCCTTGGCGCGGGCGGTGCGGATGTAGTCCTCGCCGAGCACCTCGAGCACGCTCGCCCGGGTCATGCGGGCGATGAGGGCGATGTAGATCACGGCGAGCGTGACCGAGGGCAGGATCAGGCGCTGGATGAAGCCGCCGAAGCCGGCCGCGATCGGCTGGTAGCCTTGCACCGGCACCCAGCTGAGCTTGATCGCGAAGAGATAGATCAGCGCATAGCCGATGACGAACACCGGCACCGAGAAGCCCATCACCGAGAACCCCATCACGATGCGGTCGATCCAGGTGCCCTGCTTGTAGGCGGCAAGGACGCCGAGCGGCACCGCGACCAGGACCGCGATGACGATCGTGAACAGGGCGAGCGCCGCCGTCGGCTCGAGCCGGCCGAGGATCAGCTCGGCGACGGTCTTCTTGAAGAAGAAGCTCTCGCCGAAATCGCCCTGCAGGATGTTGCCGAGCCAGATGAAGAACTGCACGAACATCGGCCGGTCGAGCCCGAGCCGCGACCGGATCAGCGCCACCTGCTCGGTATTGGCATTGTCGCCGGCGATGATCGCGGCCGGGTCGCCCGGCGTCAGCCGCAGCATCAGGAAAACCAGGACGGCGACGATCAGCATCACCGGCACCGTCGCCGCAAGCCGGCGCAGGATGTAGCTCAGCATCGGCACACCTCTCCCGGAGGGAGAGGTCGAGTCGCGCCGGACGGCGCGACCGGGTGAGGGGTGCGCCCTCCGCGGATGAACCGTAACCCCTCACCCGGACGGCTATCGCCGTCTCGGCCTCTCCCTGCGGGAGAGGCGTTCGCGCACGTCCTCATCGCTTCTCGATGTTCCAGAAGTTGATGTTCGGCGCCACCAGCACGCCCGAGAGGCTCTTCCGGTACGCCACCGGGGCGACGTATTGGCCGAGATGGACGTGCGTCGGCGCCTCGGCGGCGCGGCGCTGCACCGCCTCGGCGATCGCCTTCTGCTTCTGCGGATCGGTCTCCTTGGCGAAGGCGTCGCGCAGCCGCTCGATCTCGGCGTCGCATGGCCACCCGAAGGTCGCCTTGTCGCAGCTCGCGTTGAGGTAGCTCGTCGAGACCGGGTCGAGGACCTCGGCCGACGACCAGGTCGTCACGAACGCGTGCCAGCCGCCGGCCGAGGGCGGGTCCTTCTTCGCCCGGCGCGAGACCAGCGTCTGCCAATCCATCGACTGCAGGTCGACCTTGAATCCGGCCTTCTCCAGGAGCTGCTTTGCGACCGGGGCGGAATCCTTCAGCACCGCGATGTCGGTCTGCTGCATGAGCACGATCGGCGTGCCGTCATAGCCCGCCTCCTGCAGGAGCTGCTTCGCCTTGGCGGCATTCCCGGAGAGCTTGTCGTCCCACCCGGCGGTCGATTCGAGCGGCGAGCCGCAGGGGAACAGCGACTTGCATTCGCGGTACCATTTCGGATCGCCGATCGAGGCATCGAGGAAGTCCTTGCCGTTCAGCGCATAGGCGACCGCCTGGCGGATCTTCGGGTTGTCGAACGGCTTGTGCAGCGTGTTGAAGCGGAAGGCGTATTGGCGCCCGTACGGGTTCGTCGCCAGGAGCTCGACGTTCGGGTCCTTCTGCAAGAGCGGCAGGAGGTCGTGCGGCGGCGCCTCGATGTAGTCGATCTCGCCCTTCGTCAGCGCGTCGATCTGGGTCTGCGTGTCGGCGATCCAGAGCCACTCGACCCGGTCGACCTTCACGACCTTCGCTCCGGCGAGGCCGGAGGGCGGGTCCGAGCGCGGCTTGTATTTCGGGTTCTTGACGTAGACCGCCTTCTCGCCGGCCTTCCAATCCTGGTTCCGGAACGTGAACGGTCCCGAGCCGGTGAAGTCGGTGATCTGCTGGTTCGGGTCGGTGTCGGCGACGCGCTTCGGCATCATGAAGGGCACGTTGGCGCCGGGCTTGGCGAGCGTCTGGAGCACGAGCCCGTAGGGCTCCTTGAGCGTCATTCGGATGGTCTTTTCGTCCGGCGCCTCAAAGCCGGCGACCAAGGACAGGAGCTTCTGCCCCATGGTGTCGCGGGCCCCCCAGCGCTTGAGCGAGGCGATGCAGTCCTCGGCCGTGACCGGCTGGCCGTCATGCCAGGCGAGCCCGTCGCGTAAGGTGAAGGTCCAGGTGCGCTTGTCGGGCGAGACCTCGTGGCGATCGACCATCTGCGGGCGCACCTCAAGCTTGTCGTCGAGCGCGAACAGGGTGTCGTAGATCATGTAGCCGTGGTGGACGGAGATCAGCGCCGTCGTCCAGATCGGGTCGACGATCTTGAGGTCCGAGTGCAGGGCGGCGCGCAGCGTCTGCGGCTCCGCCGCAAGCGCCGGCGCCGCCGGGACGGAGAGGGCGAGAGCCCAGGCGAGAACCCGCGTCGCGCGCGAAGCCATGGCGCCCTCCTTGCGTTGCTGCGGCGTCCCGGAGCCTAGCACTCCGGGGTCGGCGCGCAATCGCCTGCAAGCGCTGCGCCACGCCAATCCCCGCTCGGGTGACGACGCGCGCGGAATCCACCCCGGCGCGAGCGCCGAGGCGGACCCCGGCCTTGAAAAAAGGCGAGGAGGGGACGCCGAAAATGTATCTTTGGGTCGGCCGGCCTGTGGCGTCCCCGCGGTTCTCTCGCCCCGGCCTCATCGGACGGGGCGCTTCCAGCCGCCTCGACCACCGCTCTTCGGGGACCCT